>CAYTPH010000029.1:0-7145 GCA_964439635.1 uncultured Terriglobales bacterium | reverse complement strand
AGGGCCGGTAACCGCTTCGGTTCATCCTTCCTCCCCGACGGCGCGTTATAGTTCGGCGCACATCAGAGTTCTGGGAGGGCTGTGGTCCTCAGGTTGATTCTGGCGCTCTGCCTGGCCGCGGAGCTGCTGGCCGCGCAGGCCGCCCCCTCGCCGAAGGCGTTGAAGAAGGATGACCTGCTGCGCCTGCTGCGCGGCGGCGTGGCGGTGTCGCGCGTCTCCGCGCTGGTGGCGCAGTACGGCATCGCCTTCGATCCGACGGAGGAAAGCCTGGCGGAGCTGCGGGAGGCCGGCGCTCCGGAAGCGCTGCTGGCGTCGCTGCGTGCGGTGCCGCTGCGGCGGCGCCTGGACCGCGCCGCCGAGTTCAAGTCCAAGCGCCAGTGGGCCGACGCCGAGCGCGAGTACCGCGCCGCCCTCAGGCTCCAGCCGGAGAACGCCGCCAGCGTGCACTTCAACCTGGGGTACGTGCTCAACCAGCAATCGAAGTGGACCGAGGCCGCCGCCGAGTTCCGGGAGACCATCCTGCTCCGCCCCGACGACCACGTGGCCCACAACAATCTCGGCCTGGCGCTCAGCATCGCCGGAGAGAATGACGCCGCCGTCGCCGCCTTCCGTGAGGCGCTCCGCCTGAAGCCCGACTACACCTCCGCCTACATCAACTGGGGGAACCTGCTGGCCAACAAGGGAGACCACGCCGGGGCCGTGGCCCAGTATCGCGAGGTGCTGAAGCTGGAGCCGGAGAACATCGCGGCCCGCATCAACCTGGGAAACGCGCTGCTCGCCGGGCGCGATTTCGACGCCGCCGCGGCGGAGTATCGCGAGGTGATCCGCCTGCACCCGGGCGATGCCGCCGCACACAACAACCTGGGGATCGCGCTGGAGCGCAAAGGCGACCGCACCGCCAGCCTGGCGGAATATCAGAAAGCCGCCGTTCTTGAACCGGCGAACCCTACTTATCGCCGCAACGTCGAGCGCGTGGAAGCCGCGCTCCGGGACGCGGCCCAACAGTGACTGAGTGCTGAGTGCCGACTACTGCTTCTCCAGCACCGCCCGGATGTTCACCTCTCCCGCCGGCATCAACTTCACCTCGCGCTCCCAATCCTTGTGCCCGTGCGCGCGCACGCTGATCTTGTAGCTGCCTGCCGGGAGCTGCAAGAGGGTGGGCGCGTTGCCCACAAAGTTGCCGTCCACGTAGACATCGGCGCCCTCCGGCTGGGAGACGAAACTGATCTTGGCGGGGGGCTGGCTGGTCTGGTCCACCGAGGCGAGCTTGCCGCCCTCCATCACCGCCACCAGGCCGGGATAGGTCAACCAGGTGCGGGTGCCGAAGGATGCTTCCCGAAGCGGCGGGCCGATGGCCGCGAACACCTCTTCCTTGGTCATCCCGGGCTTCAGGTCGGCGGGGGCGGCGGCAGCAGCCGGCGCCAGGGCCGTGGCGGCGACCATCTCCGCGCCACCCGGCTGGAAGGTGCCCTCGGGAAGGACCCACTGGTCGACGACGCGGTACACCGGGGTGATGTCGCCGCGGTCGAGCACCTCCTTGGGGAAGAAGAAATTCAGCGTCGTCCACACCTGCCCGGTGCGGGTGGGCGTGACCTGCGCGGCCACGCTCAGCAGCGCCAGGCTGACCACGTTCGACCCCACTCCCACTCCCACCACGTAGAACTTCTCGCCCACGCGCAGGGGGGCATCGGCCTTGCCGCTGTAGAGCTCCAGCTTGTCGTCCTTGATGCCGTAGGAAGCGACCTGGGGGCGGTCGAGCGCCCCGGAGATGCCGGCGCGCCGCAGCACCGCCACGCCGCCGGCGCGGCGGACCTCGTTCTCGTTGGTCTGCAGCTTCCACATGCGCGCGCCCAGCACGGTGAGGCGGTAGCGGGTAGCCAGCGCTTCTTGCATCTGCTGGCGCATGGTCTGCTGCGCGGCCAGCGGCAGCGCGGTCAAGCAGAACAGGAGGAAGGCGACGATCGGCTTATGCATGAGACTCCAGGATGCAGAGGGTGTGATGGCGCAGCGTACTCCGGGGGTCGCAGGGCGTCAATCCGGCCTGCCGCCGGCTACGCACGATTTCAAGTGACGAAGGTCACAGACCGGGCCCCTTTGGCTGGTAGAGTATAGGACACGGCGCTCCCCCAAGCGCGGTCCCGAAAGCCAAACTCAAACCCGAGGCGAAATATGAACTTGCGTTCCAGTCGCATGGCCGCTGTGTTGTTCGTGGCGGTCCTGCTCGCCGGGCTCGTCCTCCCCTCCGTCGCTCAGGACAAGACCATCTCCATCAACATCCAACTGAAAGGGCCGGTCACCAACGCCATCCTCACCGACCTGAAGAACCACGGCAAGGTCCACGACGTGCTGTACGAGATCAGGGCCGTGGTGCTGCTGGCCAAGAGCAGCCAGCTGCCCATCCTCCAGGCCAAGCCCTACGTGGAAGCCGCCGGGCCGGACGCGGAGCGCGAAGGCAAGCCGGTGGACAGCGTGGCCGTCACCGATTTCTCCGGCGGCCTGAACACCTGGGACCTGGACGCCATCAACGTGACCGACTTCGGCCTGGGCCGCACCGTCGCTTATGACGGCAGCGGCGTGTACGTCGCGGTGCTGGACACCGGCCTGCTCGACTCCTGGCGGCAGTACTTCCCGCAGGAGCGCATCGCCAGCCAGTACGGCATCGCTTTCCAGGGCGGAGGCGCGGCCGCGGTGAACTTCGGCGGCACTTCCGACAACAAGTGGGAGCACGACCAGAACTCGCACGGCACCCACGTCACCAGCACCGTCATCGGCTACAAGATCGGCGCCCGGCTCATCAACGGCGTCGCTCCCATGGCCACCATCATCCCGGTGAAGGTGCTCAACCAGAACGGCAGCGGGTGGTCGTCGGCCATCGCGCACGGCATCGTCTACGTGACCAACCTGAAGAAGGGTCCGCTGGCGGACGCACCGGTGGTCATCAACATGAGCCTCAGCGGCAGCATCCTTGACCCGATCGAGAAGGCAGCCGTGGACTACGCGGTGGAGAACGGCGTCATCATCGTGGCGTCGGCCGCCAATCGCGGCAACAACGGCATGGGGTACCCGGGCGCCTACGCTCCCGTGGTCTCGGTGGCCGCGACCGGCTGGATCGGCGAGTTCGCCGTCCCCGGCTCCTGGTGGCGCACCACCGACGTCCCCGAGGGCAATGACCCCAACCAGTACTACATCACCGACTTTTCCAGCCGTGCCCGCGGCACGCAGGACCTGGACGTGGCCGCGCCCGGCTCCTGGGTGGTCGGTCCCTACCAGCTCAACAGCGGCACCAACAAGCTGACCTACTACTACCTGGGCGGGACCTCGATGTCGAGCCCGCACGTGGCCGGCTTGGCGGCGCTGATGGCGCAGAAGAACCCGGGCGTGAACTCCAAGGCCGGCGATCCGCTCAACGTGGAAGCCATCCTGGAGTCCACCGCCATCCCCATGGATTCGGGATGCCGCACCGTCCCCGGCCTGGGCGCCACCTACTGCTGGGGCCCGGGCTACGACCCAGCTCCGAGCCTGGAGGCGGACGGCCACGGCATGGTGGACGCCCCCGCTGCCCTGGCGGCCACTCCGTAAACCGTTTCTTGAACCTTGCCCCGGCAAGCTGGCAGCTTGCCGGGCTTTTTTTATTTCGCCAATCCGCCGCTCGTCCCAACCTCACACCCCGGTCTGCGCGGATTGTGTACACTGGCGCGTTTTCTAGCCTATGGAGCTGAACATGACCCGACCCGCTCTTCTCGTGCTGCTGGTTTTCATTGCCTCGTTCTGCTACTCCCAGACTGCGCCCCAGCCCGCCCAGGACAAGCCGCTCTTCGAACTGCCCTACACGCCCAGCCTCGACATCCCCTCGATGGATCGATCCGCCGATCCTTGCGAGGATTTCTATCAGTACTCTTGCGGGGGCTGGCGCAAGCGCAATCCCATCCCCGGCGACCAGGCGGCCTGGAGCGTCTACGGCAAGCTGTACGACGAGAACACGCGCTTCCTTTGGGGCATCCTGGAGGAAACTTCGCGCAAGCAGGAGCGCAGCGCCAGCGAGCAGAAGATCGGCGACTACTTCGGGGCCTGCATGGACGAGGCCGCCATCGAGAAGGCCGGGGCCGACCCGCTGCGCCCCGACCTCGACGCGATCGCCGGGCTCCGCTCGGCGCGGCCCCGCTCCAGCCCAGCCTGAAGCGGCTGGCGGCGATCAAGGACCTCGCCGGCCTGGCCCGCTATCTCGCTGCCGAGCACCTGGCCGCCACCAGCAACGCCATGCTCTTCGGCTTCGGCTCCAACCAGGATTTCGACGATTCCACCCAGGTGATCGCTTTCGCCACCGCCGGCGGCCTCGGCCTCCCGGACCGCGATTACTACCTGAAGGACGACGCCAAGTCGAAGGAGATCCGGGAGAAGTACGTGGCTTACATCCAGCGGCTCCTGGAACTGCTGGGCGACAAGCCGAAGGCCGCCGCGGCCGCGGCGCAGCGCATCATGGGCCTGGAGACCGACCTGGCAAAGGCGTCGCTCACCCGCGTGGAGCGCCGCGACCCCTATAACCTGAAGCACCGCCTGAAGCGCGCCGACTTCCAGGCGCTCACGCCCTCGTTCCCCTGGACCGTCTACTTCGACGCTCTGGGCACGCCGCAGTACGAACTGGTGAACGTCACCGAGCCCAAGTTCTACCAGGAGGTCGAGCGCCAGCTGAAGACCAGCAAGCTATCCGACTGGAAGAGCTACCTGCGCTGGCAGCTGGCGCGAGGCAAGGCGCCGTACCTCTCCAGCAAGTTCGTGCAGGCCGATTTCGACTTCTATCGCAAGTATCTCCGCGGGGTGAGCGAGATGCAGCCGCGCTGGAAGCGTTGCGTGCAGTGGGTGGACCGCGACCTGCCGGAGGCGCTGGGGCAGGTGTTCGTCGCCAAGACCTTCGGGCCGGACACCAAGCAGCGCGCCCTCGACATGACCCTGCAGGTCGAGAAGGCGATGGAAGAGGACGTCAAGCAGCTCCCCTGGATGGGCGAGGAGACCAAGAAGCAGGCCCTGGAGAAGCTGCACAAGATGAAGAACAAGATCGGCTATCCCGACAAGTGGCGCGACTACTCGGGGCTGGAGATCCGCGCCGGCGAGTACTTCGGCAACGTGAGCCGCGCCGTGGTCTTCGAGTCGCGCCGCCAGTTGGCCAAGATCGGCAAGCCCATCGACCGCGGCGAGTGGCAGATGTCGCCGCCCACGGTCAACGCCTACTACGACGCCCAGATGAACGACATGAACTTCCCTGCCGGCGTCCTGCAGCCGCCGCTGTTCGACCCCAGGATGGACGACGCGCCCAACTACGGCAACACCGGCGCCACCATCGGCCACGAGCTCACCCACGGCTTCGACGACCAGGGGCGCAAGTTCGATGCCGACGGCAACCTGCGCGACTGGTGGACCAAGCAGGACGGCGAGGAATTCGAGCGCCGCTCCGCCTGCATCTCCGACCAGTACTCGCAGTACGTGGTGGTGGACGACATCAAGATCAACGGCAAGCTGACGCTGGGCGAGGACGTCGCCGACCTGGGCGGCACCATCCTGGCCTACATGGCGTGGAAGAACGCCACCCGGGACCAGCAGCTGAAGCCCGTCGACGGCTTCACCCCCGACCAGCGCTTCTTCATCGGCATGGCGCAGTGGGCCTGCGAGAATGTCACCCCGGAGCAGCAGCGCATCAACGCCACCGTCGATCCCCACTCGCCCGGCAAGTACCGCATCAACGGCGTGGTCGCCAACATGCCGGAGTTCCACAAGGCCTTCCAGTGCAGGAAGGGCCAGGCCATGGTGCGGGAGAACGTCTGCCGGGTGTGGTGACCAGTGTGGCCGCGGGTCTCCGACCCGCGGCGTCGGCCCGCAGGGCCGATAACCAGTGCGACCAAGAAAATAGCCCGCGTTATCACGCGGGCTCCGAGGCACTTGGCACTCTGCACTAGGGACTAGTGCTGCATCTTTTCGTCGAGGTTGATCTTCCCGCCCTTTTCCGCGGTCACGATCTTGCGCAGGGGCTTGTAGCCGGTCATGGTGAGCACCACCTCGTAATTCCCCGGCTCCAGGTAGAACTCCGCCGGCGCAGTCTTGTCCATCATGCGGTTGTTGATCATGATCTGCGCGCCCTTGGGTTCGGTCTTGACCGTGAGCTTAGCGGAATCGGCCGACTTGCCTCCGCCGAAGATCTTCTTGATGCCGCCGCCGCTGCGGATGGACTGCGCGCTGCCCATCAGCTTCAACGCCGGACTGAAGCTGGAGTTCGCGCCCGGCTGCAGCTCGACCGTCGTGCTCTCTTCCAAGTAGCCCTGCTTGCGCACCAGCACCGTGTGGCTGCCCTTGCCCACCACCCACTGCGCCGGTGTCACCTTGCCGCTGTCGCGGCCGTCGACCAGGATGTTGGCGCCCGCGGGATCGCTGGAGACCGAGAGCGTGGCTGCCAGTTCGATGAGGGTCGCCGGGATGGTGGCCTTGCTGCCCGGCAGGACGTCCACGATGCGCGTGACCGCCGCGTGGCCGGGCTTCGAGACCACGATGGTGTGTTGTCCGGGGGCGACGTTGGCGGTCATGGGAGTGGTGCCGAAGGCCTGGCCGTCGATCTGCACCTGCGCCCCTTCCGGAGTGGAGCTGATCATCAGTTCGCCGTTGCGCACGACCGGCGCGGCGGGCGTGGGAACCGCCACCGGCTTGGGAGCACGCGGGCGGGCGGGACTCGGGGTCCCCGGCACCGGCGCGGCGGTCGTTCCTGGAGTGGCGGGCGCTTCCGCCGCCTGCTGTTCCTGCGGCGTGACTTCGCGGACTGTCAGCGTGGAAGCAGGCTGCTCTTCGCCAGATGGCTTCCTGGTGAGCAGCAATCCCACGACTACGATGAGCAGCAAGACGATGGCGCCGCCCACCGCCAGCAACAACTTCTGCTGCGCTATACCCCCACCTTTGGCCGGGGCCGGACGAGGCAGCGGGGGCAAGGGCTGCGGCGTCACTACCGGCGCGGGTGCGGGCGCGGCCGCCGCCGGCGCCTTCAGCGTGCCGGGGGCCGGGGTCGGCGCGTGCGCCGCCGCGGGGGGAGGAGCCGAAACCTTCGGCGCGGTCATCGTCGCCGGGGGCACGGTCGGCGTCCGCATCGTGCCCGGCAGCGGAGTCTTCAC
>CAYTPH010000028.1:0-16250 GCA_964439635.1 uncultured Terriglobales bacterium | reverse complement strand
AACGGCAATCTCTATTTCGAACAGGTCAGGGAAGTATGCGTTGACTGCGACCGGGAACCGGCATTTCGAACCCAGCGTGCTCAGGCGATTGCAATCAAGGATGGTCGCATCCTCGGCATTGGAAGCTACTTGGAGGTGCTGCCATTCAAGGGCCTCCAGACGAAGGTGATTAACCTTAACCAGCGCTTCGTCATGCCCGGCTTCAACGACGCTCATATCCATCTCGCCAGCGGCGGACTCGCGAAGTTGGCAGTGGACTTGGTCGGCACGAAATCGCTGGAGGAGATGAAAGCGCGTGCAGCCGAGCGCGCGAAGCAGGCACCCGCCGGCGAGTGGCTGACTGGACGCGGCTGGGACCACACTCTCTGGAAGGAGCAGAAACTGCCCACGCGCCAGGACCTGGATGCGGTCACCGGCGAGCACCCCGCCTTCTTCCGCCGCATTGACGGCCACATCGGCGTTGCCAACTCCGCAGCGCTGAAGCTTGCTGGCATCACCGGCAAGACGCGCAGTCCGGAAGGAGGCGCGATCGATCTGGACGAGAACGGCGAGCCCACCGGAATCCTCCGCGACACGGCGATGGAGCTGCTCGAGGGCAAAGTCCCGCCCCCGACCGCCACCCAGCGCCGACGCGGCATCGAGCTGGCGCTCCAGGAGGCCGCGCAGTTCGGCGTCACCACCGCTCAGGACATCCTTGGTTCCTGGGAAGACTTCCTTATCTACGAAGACCTCCAGCGCGAGGGCAAGCTGACCGCCCGCATCACCGCCTGGATGGATTTCGACTGGCCGCTCGAGCTGCTCCAAACCCGCCGCGCCAACTACAAGAACACCGACCTGCTCCGCATCGGGCCGTTGAAGGGCTACATGGACGGCTCGCTCGGCTCCCGCACCGCCGCCCTGCTCGCGCCCTACTCCGACGACCCAAAGAACTCCGGCCTGGCTCGCATCGAGCCGGACAAGCTCAACCAGATGACCATCGAGCGCACCCGCGCCGGATTCCAGGTGGGCTTTCACGCCATCGGCGACCGCGCCGCCCAGATGGCCCTCGACGCCTTCGCCCAGGCCCGCCACGACTGGCAACAGCGGTATCCCAACAAGGTTCCCGACCTGCGCCCGCGCGTCGAACACTGTCAGGTGATCACTGCCGAACAACCGAAGCAATTCGCCGAACTCGGCGCGATTGCTTCTGTTGAGCCTAACCATCTGCTTACTGACATGCGCTGGGCGGAGCAGCGCATCGGCCCGGCTCGCGCCAAAGTCTCTTATCCCTGGAAGGGCTTTCTCGACTCCGGCGTGAAGCTTGCCTTCGGCACGGACTATCCAGTCGAACCCATCACACCGTTCCGCGGCCTCTACGCGGCCGTTACTCGCAAGGACGAGCAGGGCAAAGACGGCTACTACCCGGAGCAGAAGCTGGACATCGACTCCGCCATCGCGGCCTACACCGCCGGGGCGGCCCACGCTGAATTCATGGAAAAAGAGAAGGGGATGCTCGTCCCCGGCATGCTCGCCGACTTCGTCGTTCTCGACCGCGACATCACCAAAGTCCCGCCCGCCGAGATCCTGAAGACCAAAGTCCTCCAGACCTGGGTCGGCGGAAAGAAAGTGTACGACTCAGAGGAGAAGTGAGCGCCACCGGACTGACCACTCCCCACTGCCCACTGACCACTGCCCACTGAAATGTCCCGCTCTCTCAAAGCGCACATCCTCCTGGTGGTCATCACCTTCATCTGGGGCGCGACCTTCGTGCAGATCAAGGACGCCCTGCGCGAGATCTCTCCTCTCCTGTTCAACGCCGTCCGCATGATCCTGGCCGCAGCCGCGCTCTCGCTCCTTTATCGCCGCAAGCTGGCGCGCGTGCCCCTCCCCACCCTCGGCATCTCCGCCCTCATCGGCGCCATCCTGTGGGGAGGCTACTCCTTGCAGACCAGCGGCCTGGTCCACACCACGCCCACCAAGTCGGGTCTGCTCACCGGTGTCTCCGTCGTGCTGGTGCCCATCTTCCTGGCGCTGTTCTGGAGGCGACGGATCAACGCCCGCACCACCTTCGGCGTCGTCCTTGCCTTTCTCGGGCTGGTGCTGCTGACGGTGCCCGCCGGCGCCGCCGGCGAGGTCTTCTCCTGGCACGCCGTCAATCGTGGCGACTGGCTGACCCTGGGATGCGCCGTGGTCTTCGCCTTCCAGATCATCCTGCTGGGCCGCGCCATGCAGCACCACGATTTTGCCCACGTGGCCACGTTGCAGATGGCCTCGGCAGCGCTGCTCATGTCCATCACCGTCCCACTCTTCGAGAACCCCTTCTCCACCTGGTCGCCGCGGGTGCTGGCCGCCATTGCGGTCACCGGGCTACTGGGGACGGCCGCGGCCTTCACCATCCAGGCCTGGGCACAGCGCTTCATCCCACCCACGCACACCGCTCTCATCTTCATGCTGGAGCCGGTGTTCGCCTGGATGACCTCCTACGTGGTGCTGGGCGAGCGGCTGAGCGTGCGCGCCACCCTGGGCGCTGTTCTCATCCTGGTGGGTATTCTGGTGGCTGAATTCAAAGACACCTCGGCCGAGATGAAGGCCGAAATGGGTTCCGAACCGGCGCAGCCGTAGCTCTGGATAACGAAATCGGTTTTTTGTGCGTCTAACCGAACATCAGGGACCAACCCCAGTGAAGCGCTGGTCTGTCGACCCCCTCTCCGACAGGTATAATTTGGGATTGGTTCGTCTGCCGGAGGAACGTGTATGCAATCGCGCGTAAGCGCTTTTCGGGAGTGGGTGAAAGCACGGCGTTTGGGCTCTACCGCCTTGATCGCCGCCACTTTGGCCGTGGGCATCCTGATCGGGACGGTGCTCTCGATCGGGGTCAAGGGCAAGGAAGCGGTCAGCTCCGCCGACGCCACCCCGCTGCAGGTGCCCGCCCCGCAGCAGCTCTCGTCGGCTTTTTCCCAGATCGCCAAGCAGATCGAGCCCTCGGTGGTGAACATCAACACCGAATCCACGGTCAAGCCGGTGCGCAACCCGCACCGCCGCCGTACTCCGCAGGGACCGGGCGACGACCAGGACCAGTTCCAGGACTTCTTTGACCGCTTCTTCGGCGGCCCGGGCGGCGGCGAGAACCCCGAAGGCATGCGCGAGCGCAGCCTGGGCTCGGGGGTCATCGTGGATCCCAAGGGCTACATCATCACCAACGCCCACGTGGTGGAGCGCGCCGACCGCATCCGGGTGAAGCTGATGGACGACAAGCCGGGCGAGTTCTACGAGGCCAAGGTGATCGGCAGCGACCGCGAGACCGACCTGGCCGTCATCAAGATCGAGCCCAAGAAGCCGCTGCCGGCCGCCAAGCTGGGCAACTCGGAGTCGGGCAGCGTGGGCGACTGGGTGCTGGCCATCGGCAGCCCCTTCGGCCTGGAGTCCACGGTCACCGCCGGCATCGTCTCGGCGAAGGGCCGCAACATCGTGCCCCAGCGCCAGTTCCAATCCTTCATCCAGACCGACGCGGCCATCAACCCCGGCAACTCCGGCGGGCCGCTGGTGAACATGAACGGCGAGGTCATCGGTATCAACACCGCTATCTTCACCCAGTCTTCGGGATACCAGGGCGTGGGCTTTGCCATGCCGTCCAACACGGTGGCGAATGTCTACAACCAGCTGATCGGGCCGGAGCACCGCGTCACCCGCGGCTCCATCGGCGTCTTGTTCAACGCCGAACCGAGTCCCGCTCTGGCCCGCGTGTACGGAGTGAAGGAGGGCGTCATCATCGCCGAGGTCACTCCCGGTGGCCCGTCCGAGCAGGCAGGGCTGAAGGTGGGCGACGCCATCACCCAGGTGAACGGCAAGACGGTGAAGAGCGGGGACGAGTTGGTCTCCGAGATCTCCAGCCTGAAGCCCGGGAGCCAAGCCAAGCTCAGCTTCATCCGCAACGGCAAGGCCGATACCGCGACCGTCACCATCGCCGACCGCGCCAAGCTGTTCGCTTCGCGCCTGGGCGACGACGATAACACCGCCGAGCAAGGCGAACCCGCCGAGGCCAAGCTCGGCATCACCGTCCGCCCGGTCACTCCCGAACTGGCCGACCGCTTGGGTATCGCCGCCGGCAAGGGCGTGGTGGTCTCCGACGTGCGGCCGGGCTCATTCGCCGACGACGTCGGCCTGAGCCGCGGCGACGTGATCCTGGAGATTAACCGCCAGCCGCTGAATTCCGACGACGACTTCCGCCGCATCCAGTCGGGGCTGAAGAGCGGGCAGGATGTGGTCTTCCTGGTGCGCCAGCGCGGCGCCCGCGGCGCCGGGACCATCTTTCTGGCGGGTACCCTGCCGTAGGTCGGGCGACTTCCGTAACCGGCAGCAAGCAATCTTCCGGTTGACGCTGGGGCATCCAGGCATGGCATGATGCCCCAGCGCCCCCCGGCGCTCGTAGGGGCCAGATTCTCGATATCGAGGTAGCGGTTTGGCGACTCGTTTCCAGCGACTTGTGGCGATTCTGAGCGGCGTGGTCTTGTGCGCTTCTATAGCGGCCGCCGCCACGGCGTCGAAATCGACCAAGACCGCCTCCAAGGCCTCGGTCAGTTCGAGCACCAAGAAGACGGGCAAGAAAGTGCGCCGGACCTCCAAGCGGCGTTCCAGTCGGCGCGGGCAGAAGGCCATCCAGTCCGACCGCGCGCGGCAGATCCAGGAAGCGCTGATCCGCGAGAAGTACCTCAGCGGGGAAGCCAACGGGGTCTGGGACGAGCGCTCCAAGGCGGCCATGCGCCGCTACCAGGAAGATAACGGCTGGCAGACCAAGGTCCTGCCCGACTCGCGCGCGCTGATCAAGTTGGGCCTCGGTCCCGACCAGAGCGCCTTGCTGAACCCCGATACCGCCGCCACTCACATGCAGCCCGAGACGGTTCTTGGTGGCGGCACCAACCAGCAGTAGTCAGCTCTTCGCGGCCTTCGTCTTCGCCCCGGAACCCAGGACTTCGCGGATCTTCTGCGTCAGAGCCTCGGTGGTGAAGGGTTTCTGCAGGAAGGCGCTGCCCGGCGACAGCATCCCGTGGTGCAGGATAGCCTCGTCGGTGTAGCCCGACATGTACAGCACCTTCATCCCGGGACGCAGCGGCGCCAGGCGGTGTGCCAGTTCTCGCCCGGTCATCTGCGACAGCACCACGTCGGTGAGCAGGAGGTCGATGTCGCCCTTGTGGCGCTCGCAGAGCAGCAGGGCCTCGCCTCCGTGCGCCGCCTGCAGCACCGTGTAGCCGTTCTTGTGCAGCACCTGGCGGATGAGCGCGCGCACGCCGTCCTCGTCCTCCACCAGCAGGATGGTCTCGTTGCCGCCCGGCGCGGTGCGCTCGCGCTCCGGGGTCTGGATCCGCTCGGCCGCCTCCGCCACCCGCGGCAGGTAGACCTTGAACGCCGTGCCGCGCCCGCGCTCGCTGTACACCCAGATGTAGCCACCGCTCTGTTTCACGATGCCGTACACGGTGGAGAGGCCGAGGCCGGTGCCCTTGCCCTCGTTCTTGGTGGTGAAGAACGGCTCGAAGACCTTGGAGCAGGTCTCCGGGTCCATACCCTCGCCGGTGTCGCTGACCGCCAGCATCACGTACTCGCCGGGCTTGACGGTCACATGCTCGCGGGCGTAGCCCTCGTCGAGGGAGACGTTGGCGGTCTCGATGGTCAGCTTGCCCCCATTGGGCATGGCGTCGCGCGAATTGACCGCCAGGTTCATGATCACCTGCTCGATCTGCCCGGGATCGGCCTTCACCGGCCCCAGGTAGGGGTCGAGCGCGGTGAACAGGTCGATGTCCTCGCCCAGCAGGCGGCGCAGCAGCTTGTCCATGTTGGAGACGACCTCGTTGAGGTCGATGACCTTGGGCGCCATCACCTGGCGGCGGCTGAAGGCGAGCAACTGGCGGGTGAGGGCGGCGGCGCGGTCGGCCGCCTTCTGCACTTCCTCCACCTCCGCGCGCATGGGGTCGGTGGGCTTCAGCTCCTCCAGCATCAACTCGCCGTACCCTTTGATGACGGTCAGCAGGTTATTGAAATCGTGGGCCACGCCCCCGGCCAGGCGCCCGACCGCCTCCATCTTCTGCGACTGGCGGAGCTGCTCTTCCAGGGCCGAGCGCTCAGTGACGTCCTCCACGATCATCTCGAACCCGCGCAGCGCTTTCTTCCGGTCGCGCACGGTGCGGCCGCTGATGCGCACGTCGATGACGGTGCCGTCCTTCCGCCGCCAGAGCACTCGTGCGCCCTCCACCCGGTCGCGCTGCTCGTACTCGCGGAGCAGCCGCCCGCGCTCTTCCGGGTCGGCGTAGACGTCGGCCATGTTCACCTGCATCAGGTCCTCGGCCGAGTCGTAGCCCAGCATGCTGACCAGCGCGGGATTCACGTCCAGGAAACGGCCCTCCACGCTGGAGCGGTAGATGCCGTACACCGCGCTCTGCACCAGCGAACGGTACCGTGCCTCGGAGCGGCGGAGCTCCTCCTGGCTGCGCTTGCGCAGGATGGCGCTGGCGACGTGCTGGGAGACGAAGGTCAGGATGTCTTTCTCCTTCTCGCCATAGCGCACGTTCTGGGTATAGCTCTGCACCACCAGGACGCCGAAGGTGCGGTCGCCCTGCTTGAGCGGTACGCCCAGCCAGTCCAGCGATGGCGCCCCCACCAGCGTCACCTCTCCCCGTTTCACCAGGTCGTTGAAAAGGTCGGGGTCGGCGAGCAACGGCTCTCCCGTGCGCAGGATGTACTCGGTCAAGCCGTGCCCCAAAGGACGCGGCGGGTCCGGCTGGTCCTCCTCGTCCACGAAATAGGGGAAGCTGAGCAACTCGGTCGCGGGGTCGTAGATGGCGATGTAGAAGTTGCGGGCGTACATCAGCTCGGCGACGATGCCATGGATGGCGGCGAACAGCTCCTCCAGCTCGGCCGCGGAGCTGGCCTTCTCGGCGATGCGGTAGAGGGCCGACTGCAGCACCTCGGCGCGCTTGCGCTCGGTGATGTCGACGGCGCTGGAGAGGATGGCGGTCTTGCCCTCGAACTGGATCACCCCGGCGGAGAAGTCCAGCCAGCGCACCTCGCCGGACTTGGCCAGCAGTTTGAACTCGTAGCGGGAGGGAACCTCTTCGCCGCGCCGCCGGGCCTGGGCGCGTTTGCGCATCTCCTCCTCGAAATCGGGGTGGACCAGCTTCCAGGGGCTCAGGTCCATCAGTTCCCGCCGGCTGTAGCCGGTGATCCGCTCGCTTGCCGGGTTGAGGTAGAGGAAGCGCTCGCCGTCGTGGATGTAGATGGCGATAGCGGCGGTCTCGGCCACCGCTCGAAACTTGGCCTCGCTCTCCCGCAGCGCCTCCTCGGCCCGTTTGCGCTGGGTGATGTCGCGATAGATGAGGTAGATGGCCAGCTGTCCGCCGCCTCCGGCGATGGGAGTGCCCAGCAGCGAGACGTCCACCAGCGCGCCGTCCTTGCGCCGGCGCTTGGTCTCGACATTCACCTTCTGGCCGCGCTCCAGGGCCTCGCGCAGGAACACCACCTCCTTGCGCCGCTCGGGCGGGACGATGGGGTCCATGGTCTTGCCGCAGACCTCGTCTGCCCGGAACCCGAAGATGCGCTCGAACTCTTGGTTGACGCGGACCACCACGCCTTCGTTGGTGGCCAGAACGATGGCTTCGGGAGAGCTGTCGAAGAGCTGTTCGAGATACGCCTTTTGGAGTTGTAGCTCTCGTTCGGCGTTGCGCAGCTTGCGCTCGGCTTCCTGCAGGGCGGCGAGATGGTGCGGAGCGGGTGCTTCCGTCGGCTTCTTGGGACGGGGACTCTTGCGGGCGGCGACTTTTCGCAGCGGGCGTTTGCGTTTCTCAGCCACGCCGGTCACCGGTGACGCTTGGATTCGGGGGATGCATGGGATCCTATCGCGGGTTATATCGCAAGGTGCGGCCGGGAGGACACAAGATTGTGGGGCAAGAGGTCACTTCTTCGGTGTCAGCACGGGGCAATAGGGAAGCGGCTCGCCGGCGATGACGGCACGCGGATTGTCCTCCACCAGCGCTTTCGCCACCTCCGGACCACGCAGGCGGGCGGCGGCGTTGCGCCCCTGCGAGAGCACCGGCGGGCGGCGTACCGGGTCGTGGGCATCGCTGGCCAGCAGGTGGACCGCCTGGTGCTGCAACAGCCATTCCGCCGTCTTGCGGGCGGGCTCCCCCCAGAAGCCGGTCAAGGACGACGCGGTCAACTGCACCAGGCAGCCCATCCCGATGAGTTGCAGCACGTGCTGGGGGGTGCGTTGCAGGATGGCGTTGCGCTCGGGATGGGTGACGATGGGGGTAAGGCCGGCCCCGCGCAGGCGGTGCACCGCCGCGCCGATGGCGGGGGAGATGGCGAAGTCGCTGAACTCGACCAGCAGGTACCCGGTCCGGCCGATGGCAAATCTTCCCGGATCTCCCAGGGCGGCCTGCACGTTGTCGTAGGAGAAGTGGAAGTCGCAGCCCAGGAGCAGCGTCGGCCACTCGCCGGCGACGCCCTGCAGGCGCTGCAACGCCTGCTCCAGAGCCGGGCGGTCGTACTCGTATTCGTCGTTGGCATGGGGGGTGGCGACGATGTGGGTGATGCCGTCGTTGGCCGCCACCCGGCACATCTCCGCCGCCATCTCCCAGCTCTTGGCGCCGTCGTCCACCTGCGGCAGGATGTGGGTGTGGATGTCGATCATTGGTTGCCGCCATTCTAGACCGGCGACTGCCGCGGGCTGAGCAAAGAAAGAGGGCCGGCGCAACGCGCCGGCCCTGGAGAAGACAGCCTGTGATTACGGGATCCCGGCACCAGCGGCGCAAGACTGCATCTTGCCCTTCTGCGCCCCGGTGATCAGACCCAGGTCCTTCAACTGGTTGCTGAGGTGCGACACCGTGCTGGCGAACCCGCCGTGGGTGGACGCGCCCGCCGCGTTGTTGTGCACCAGGTCAGACAGGGGGCAGCCGGCCGGCGAACTGAAGCGGACGGTCTCCACGCCGGTGGCACAGCCCGCGATGACCAGTTGGGCGCTCAGGTCCGAACTCAGGCAGAGGTCGCCGTTCTCGTCGTCCACCATGTCGAGGTCGGCGTCCACGTACCAGCCGATGTCCCGCATCTGGCGCTCCGTGAGGTCCTGCGGCACCACCAGGCTGTGGGTCAGGTCAGTATTGATCGAGGGCTCCATCAGCTGATTGCGCTGGGTGATGGGGTCCCAGTGCGAGATGGACGAGCCCGGCTGCACCGGGTTCGGCGCGTTCAGATGCACCATGTGAGTGCTGGCTTCCAGACCGGCCAGCAAGGTCGGGTCGACGCCCAGGGTGGCGTTCACTCCCGGCAGTGCAGCCCGGATCAACGCGCCATCGGTGATGGTGATGCGGACCGAGGGGATGACGATGGTCGGATCCGCTCCGCCAAGGCCCGCCGGAGGCGCGCCCACGGCGTTGTCGGCCACGATCATGGCGATGGCGCCTGCCGCCTGGACATTGGCGGCCTTGACCACGAAGGTGCAGGTGCCACGATTCACCAGGGCAATCTTGCCGGCAACATCACCAGGGTTGATGATCGGCGTGCAAGCCTGGAACTCGGCGCCTCCGGCCCCGGCAGACAGCGCCGCCACAACGTCCCCGGTCACGCCTGGGCTGCTCAGCACCGGCCCGAAGGAAGCAGCGCCCACCGAGTACACGCCGGCGAGGCCGGCAGGGGAGTTGACGCGCAGCAGCGGCGTCCCGGCGTTCAGCACGCTGGGAGCGGCCTCAGTGACCTTCGCTCCCGTCCACACCACCTTGCGGGAGTTGATGGCGGAAGCCGCGCGCTCGGCATTGGTCATGATCCCCCAGCTCTTGCCGGTGGTCACGTCCAGGATCTTCTCGCCGTACACATCACTTTGGTCGAGGATGCGGCTGCCGTCGCTCACGCTGGCAAACTGGGAAAAGCCCAGACCGTGCGCGAACTCGTGCAGCAACACCGCTACCAGGTCGATCTGACCGGCGGGCTCATTGGCATCCAGGCCGTAGTACCAGCCCGATCCCGCCAGGCACGTCGGCTGACCGAGGTTGACGTTGAAGCGCGCCCGCAGGTCCTGGGTGGGGCCGGTCGGGTCATCCGCTTCGGTGTAGAGATCGAAGCCGGAGTACTTGTTGGCCAGGGCGGCGTGATACCAGATGCCGGCCTGCGGCGCGTTGGGGAAGTCACTCCAGATGGTGCGTGTACCCGCCGAGCCCAGTACAGCCGAACCGGCGGTGCAGGTCAGGGGATCGAACAGCGCCAGGATCTTGATCTCCACGGTGCTGTCCAGGGTGCCCGCCCAGATGCTGGCGGCGTGCTGGAAGGCGATCAGGCGCTGCTCACCCACGGTGGTTCCGGGGTTGCCGCCCACCGGCGCCGCCGGGGCCGGGTCGTTGAAGCCCTCGCCCGGGCCGTCGCCGTTGACGATGGTGATGGTGGCATTGGCGAACGCGGCGCTGGACATGGCGCTCACGAACACCAGCAGGAGCAGTAAGGTCATCATGTTTTTCATGGCTTACTTCTCCTCCAGCGCCGGCTTGGCACTCTGCGCCTTCGACTCCAGGAAAGCCTTGGCTTCCTTCTGGCTGTTCACGCAGGCGGCCGAGAGGCTGCCATCAGGGTTGCGCTTGACCACCACGGCGCTCTCGAAGCCGCCGTCCAGGTCCACGCCCACCGCGCCTTGCTTGCTGAGGGTGCGAAGTCCCGTCGTCTGCTGCTTCAAGTCGACGCCCAGTTCTTTCGCTTCTTCCGGCGTCGGCTGGCGCAGCTTGCCCTTGTCTACGGCTACTGTTTGGCCCTCGCTCTTGGCCGCCTGCTGGGCTACCGCGGTCGTGCCCAGCGCCACCACTACGGCCAAGACCAGGATGGCTGCCAGTGCCGTCCCTAGTCTGTTCTTGCGGTTCACCATGTACCGTCCTCCTTGGGAGTAAACAGCTTCATTACCGACTTGATTGCAGGGAAGTGTCGTTCAACAGCTGGATCTGCGGTCTACGGCTAACCTCTGAGGGAAATGGAAAGTCGCGGGAGTGTTGCTGCAATTCTGATACCGCGGAATACGCTCCCCGAACGTCCTCCGCAGGCGGGCGCAAGCTCTTGTTTTTCAACGGCTATAGCGGGGTTACTCCAGATTGCGTTTAGAGGCGCTCGTCACTATGAAAACGGGACCTGTGCAGCGGTTTGCAACGCGAGTTGCAGAGGGGTGCGCAGATGACTATCCCCGTTGATCGGGCTTAGCGGGGCTGACACACGTCCCACGCATTTCGTCCCAGGGCAAGGTGACACCGCAGTCCTGCGAGCGTACAGCCATCCGCAATCGGCGCGGGATTAGAACGAGACGCGGTAATACGCCGTCAGGCTGCGCCCCGGCGCGTCCACGCCCCAACTGATGCCGCGGTAGTTGCGGTCGCCGATGTTCTCGAAGTCCAGCATCAGCGACTGCCGCTCCGAGATGCGGAACCCACCCCGCACGTTGAAGGTGGCATAGCCAGGAACAGCCGTGTAAAGCGGCGCGGAAGTCACCCCGACCCCCAGCACCCGGTCCTGGATCTGGGCCACCGTCTCGCCGGTCGCCAGCAGGAGGTCGTCGGGAGTTCCTAGCGCCAGGTCGGGTCCGGCGCCCACGTAGCCGCGCACGGTGGCGCCGCGGTGGAAGAAGTTGGCGATCTGCGAGCGCGTGCGCAGCGCCCCCGTCCGCCGGTCCTCCAGGTCGAGACTCGACAATCTTTCCTGGTCGAGGGCGGCGTGGAGGTACGGCTCCACCCACCAGCGCGAGTTGGGATGGGTGTATCGGATGCGCAGATAGCCGTCGGGCGCGGGGGTGCCGCCCTCGATGTTCGGCGCCAGGCCGGTGCGCTTGTCCTCGGCGCGCAGGTAGGTGAACAGCAGCCCGAAGGACCAGCGCGGGTTAAGGGTGAAGTCCGTGCGGTGCTCGAAGCCCCAGATGCGGGCGTCGTCGTAGTTGGTGCGCACCAGCACCGGGCTGGTGGAGGCCGGCACGAACACCGCGCCCGTGGGGCTCTGGTCCACGATGGTCTGCCCGCCGAGGCTCAGTCCCACGGCTCCCGGCGGCAGGATCAGCGCCTGCTTGGTGATGTTGTCGTTGATGTCGTTCACGAAACCGGCGAACGACGACTTCAGCCCGCGCCAGCGCAACCGCACGCCGCCCTCGTAGTTCATGCTGGTCTCGGGGCCGACCTGTGTGACCGGCAGCCCCGTGGAGACGGCGTCCGCCGCCGCCGAGCTGCCGACCGTGCCTCCCAGCCCGGCGATGTCCGGCGCCGCCACCTCGAAGCCGGAGCCGGTCAGGCCCAGCGTCCCCAGGTCGGTGATGTGCGGGGCGCGGAAGCCGCGGCTGAAGTTCGCGTACCAGGTCATCCACACCACCGGCGTCAGGACCGCACCGGCGCGGAAGGTGACGCTGTCGCTGCGCAGGGAATCGTCGGGCCAGAGCGGGCTGCCGACTACCAGAGGGCTGTCCGCGGCCCGTGCCCGGTACGACGCGGCGCTGTAGCGCACCGCTCCCACCAGCTTCAGCCGCCCCGGCACCACGTCGAAGACGTCCTGCAGGAACACGCCGCCGCTGCGGTAGAGCGCGTTGTCCGGCACCCGGCCGCGGCGCTCGGCGACCGCCAGCGTCACCGGGTCCTGCCCGAACGACGGCGCATCCACCCGCTCGTGGTAGAGCTCGGCGCCGAAGATCAGATCATGGGTCTTCACCTTCTTGTCCAGCAGTGCCTGCACTCCGTGGACGCTGGTGCGCTCCGGCTCGTGGTTGATGGTCGCAGCGGGGTTCCCCTGCCCGCCCTGGTTCACCCGCTCCTCGCGCTGCGAATTGAACGAGTAGGTCAGGCTGGCGCGGTCCAGCCATCCGGCCTGGATGCGGTCGAAGCGGGCGTAGAAGAAATCGCCCATCAGGTTGCGCAGGTCGGCGATGTTGTTGCCGTCGCCGCCCAGCAACTGGTCGTAGCGGCGCCCGCCGTCCTGCTGCTCGCGCGCGTAGTGGGCGGTGAAGTGCGAGTTCACGTTCGGCGCCCAGTGCAGCTTGGTGCTGCCGCCATATTGCGTGAAGCTGGTGTCCGGGAGGCGGCTGTCCAGGAACAGGCTGGAGGGCAGGCCGAAAAAGCGGGTGAACGCGGAATGCGAATCCAGGCCCTGTCCCGGACGCAGGCTGTTGGCCCGCCGTCCCGCCAGGTTGAGCACCCAGCCGAAGTGCTTGCTGCCCACCGACACGGTGGCGTTGGAGCCGTATCCGGCGTCCGCGTAATTGGCCATCACGCCGAAGCTGCCGTGGACCTCCAGCTTGTCCAGGCCGACGGGCGCGGGCGCGGTGACCAGTTGCACGGTGCCGCCGATGGAATCGCTGCCGTACTGGGCGCTACTGGGGCCGCGGAGGACCTCGACCGTCTGGACGGTGGTGGGGTCGTTCAGGTTGAAGAAGGTGTTGATGCCGCCGCGCGCCGCCGCCGTCGAGTAGCGCACGCCGTCCACGAAGGTGTTCACCTTCGCGCCCGTGAGCCCGCGCACGTAGATGGCGCCGATGGTGGGACTGGTGCGCTGCAGGGCCAGGCCCTCTTCCTCCTGCGCCGCCTGTGCCAGCACCGTCTTCGCCCGGGCGGAGATCTCGGCGCTGCTGATGATGTTGGTGGACTGGCTGACGGTCTGCACCTGCTCGGCCTCGCCCGGCACCGCCGTGACCGTCACCTCCTGCACCACCGGCGCAACGGTCAGCGAGACGCGTTGCGGCCGGCTGCTGGGCACGTGGACCACCGTGCGCGACTCCGAGAACCCCGGAGCCCGCACCTCCAACACGTAGTCGCCGTCGGGGATGCCGCTGAAAGAGAACCCGCCGTCGGCGGTGCTTTTGGACTGGGCGATAGGGGTCTGTTGCTTCAGCAGGCGGACGGTCGCGCCCTGCACGGCGGCGTCGCCGGCCAGCACACTTCCACGCAGCGATGGCGTCTGCGCCTGGGCCGCGGCGGACCAAAAGATGAAGAGGAGAAGGGATATCGACCGCTGGCGAGAGCCCCACAAGCGCATCAACTTAGGATAGTGACGCACCCGGAAGGGGTCAAATCAGCGGTACTTCGCGCGCAGATACTCCGCCATGCCCTCGTACGCCCGCGTTAGCGTGGCCTCGTCCGGCAGGAAGACGATGCGGAAGTGCTGCGTGCCCGGCTGCTGGCCGAAGCCGGAGCCGTGCACCACCAGGACTTGCTTTTCCGTCAGCACTCCCTTGACGAACTCCAGGTCGTCGGGGACGTCGACCCTGGGAAAGGCGTAGAACGTGCCCTTGGGTGCGACGCAACTCACCCGCGGGGTGGAGTTCGCCCACTGCACGGTCAGGTCGCGGCGGCGGCGCAGCTTGGCGTTCATCTCCGGGATGTGGTCCTGCGGGCCTTCCAGCGCCGGCTTGATGGCGTACTGCATGGGATGGTTGCAGCACAGGCGTGCCCTCAGCAGCTTGTGGATGGCTTCGACATAGGGCCTGATCGCCGCCTCGCCGGTGGCGATACCCCAGCCGATGCGCCAGCCCGGCGTCAGGTAGGGCTTCGACAGCCCACTGAAGGTGATCACCGGCAGGTCGGGGGCCAGCGTGGCCAGCGAGATGTGCTGGACATCGTCGTCGAGGATGAGCTTGTCGTAGATCTCATCGGCCAGAATCACCAGGTTGTGGCGGCGCGCCAGGTCGGCGATCTGCTCCAGCTTGCGGCGCGAGCACACCGCTCCCGTGGGGTTGTTGGGGTTGATGACCACGATGGCCCGCGTGCGCTTGGTGATCTTGCCGGCCATCTCCTCGATGTTCGGCTCCCAGCCGTTGGCTTCGTCGAGGTAATAGGGATTGGGTGGGGAATCGAGCTTGGCCAGAACCGCCGAATACAGCGGATACTCCGGGCTGGGCGCCAGCACGTCCTCGCCGGGGTTGACCAGCGCGGTCAGGCACATCTCCACCGCCTCGCTCACCCCGGCGGTGACGAAGACGCTGTGGATGTTCTTGAAGCCGTGGCGCTCGGCATCCGAGCGGATGGAGACCAGCGCCTCGTCCACGCCCAGCGAGGGGGCGTAGCCGTTATGACCGTCGCGCATCGCCTTCTCCACGGCGGCGATCATGTGCGGCGGGGTGGCGAAATCGAACTTGAGCGGGTCGCCGATGTTCAGCGGCAGGATCTTCTTGCCGGTGCGCGCCACCTCGTCGGCCAATACGGCCAGGTCGCGGATGGCATAGCGCACGTTCTCCATGCGCAGGGCGGCTATGATCTCGTGGACGGAAGTGGTCGCCATGTGCGAGGGTCACCTTTCGTGGCGTCATCCTTAGTGCCTTCGGTGCTGAAGTACTTCAGGATGACGCCAGGTAATTCTAAATCGCCAACCAGAAAAGCTCACCACAAAGGACGCGAAGGGGACACAAAGGTCACGAAGGAAGTCCTTTTGTGCCCTTGGTGCGACCTTCGTACCCTTGGTGGTGAAGAACATGCGACGGTGCTATCGTGCTGCGCGTCTGTTGCCGCAGAGTCCGAGGAGGAAGTCATGGCGATCAGTCAAGCTCTCTTGCCCGAGTTCGACCGCGAGATGGCCAACACCCGCAAGACCCTGGAGCGCGTCCCCGACGACAAGCTCACCTGGAAGCCGCACCCCAAGTCCGGCACCATGCTGTGGCTGGCCAGCCACCTCGCCAACCTGCCGCTGTGGGTGGTGGTGACCATGGCGCAGGATTCCTTCGACATGGACCCGCCCGGCGGCTCCAGCTTCAAGCTCCCGGCGATGAACTCCCGCGCCGAAACCCTGGCGGTCTTCGACGAGCACGTGAAGCAGGCGCGCGCCACCATCGCCGCCGCTGCCGACCCGGAGTTCATGAAGCCCTGGTCGCTGCTCAAGGGCGGGCAGACCATCTTCACCCTGCCCAAGATCGGCGTCCTGCGCAGCTTCGTGATGAACCACCTTATCCATCACCGCGGCCAGTTGACGGTCTACTTCCGCCTGAACGACATCCCCGTGCCCGCCCTCTATGGCCCCTCCGGCGACGAGATCGGCTTCTGACCTGCTGCCAAATACACATCAGCCGCCAGGGCTTCTACCCTCACGGCTGATGGCTGACGACTGACGACTGAGAGCTACTCCGGCCTATCGATCTGCGCCTTCTGCAGCTTGTCGCTGTAGTCCACGTACACCGACTTCCACTCGGTGTAGAAGTCGATGGCGCCGATGCCGCCCTCGCGGTGGCCGTTGCCGGTGGCCTTGGTGCCGCCGAAGGGCAGGTGCACTTCGGCGCCGATGGTGGGCGCGTTGATGTAGGT
>CAYTPH010000027.1:4838-16361 GCA_964439635.1 uncultured Terriglobales bacterium | reverse complement strand
CCGGCGCCGACGACTTCGTCGTCAAGCCGTTCAGTATGCCGGAGCTGCAGGCGCGTATCCGGGCGGCCCTGCGGCGCTACCAGGCGGGCGATACCGCCCCCGCCACCTTCGAGTCGGCGGAGCTACGCGTCGACTTCGAGAAACGCTCGGTACTGGTGCGCGGCCGGCCCGTGCGCCTCACCCCCAAGGAATTCGACCTGCTACGCCACCTGGTGGAACATCGCGGCAAGCCGGTCAGCCATCGCGCCCTGCTGCAGGCGGTGTGGGGGCCGGACTACGGCGAGCAGACCGAGTACCTGCGCGTCTTCATCAACCAACTGCGCAAGAAGCTCGAGGCCGACCCCGCCAGCCCGCGCTACATCCTTACCGAGCCCTGGGTGGGCTACCGCTTCGAAGGCTGAGCCTTTACGCAATCCTTATGTCCGCTTGACGGCTTCCTGATGCCCCCGGTGCTCGAATGAGGCCATGGAACGTCTCGTACATGGCTTGCTCAGCGGCATCGTCCAGGTGTTGGACGTTATCTTTGTGGTGGGTATCCTCGGCTCCGCCGTGGTCCTGCTGCTGAGCTTCGTGGACGATTTCAAGACGGCGATGGACCGCGACTGAGGTCCCGCGCGGTGCGGCCGCCCCGAGCCGATGTTCTGAAATCGGAACAAACTTCACAGCCTTGTGCCACCTCGTCGCCCGAGTGGCAGACTTGCGTTCACGGACACGTGAGCAGCATGTGTGTCCTGGAACGGAGTCCACATGAAAACCCGATCATTGTTCCTGGCCCTACTCATTGTTCCTCTTGCTGGCTGCGGAGACGGGCGATTCCTGATCTCCCTGACCGTTTCGCCTGACGCCGCTGACGTCTCTGTAGGGGCCACTCAACAGTTCACGGCGAGCGGCACTATGAACGACGGGCGCACTTTCGTTTTCGGAGCCATTCCTGGTCTGCAATGGACATCCTCAGCCGCTGACGTCGCCACCATCAATGGCCAAGGATCAGCAACATGTGTCGGAGCCGGAACGGCCACCGTCACCGCGACCGCCCCGGTTGCTCCGGGTGCGATCGCGACCGTCACCGACACTGCCACACTAGGATGTCTCGTGGACTAGCTGCGTCGGGAGCGCCGGTGACGCAAGGCTTCACTGGTGTGCTCGGCGTAGCGCCGGCGCCTCGCCCGCGGCGCATGCATCAGCACTGAACGCGTGGCGCGGCCGTGTCGAACCTTTCGGGGCCGTGGCCTTTGCGTGGCTCCTACGAAGATGCCCCCGACTTCGCGGCGCGCATGAGCTGGTAGAAGTACGCGAAGTCGTCCTGGCCGTGGCCGCTGCGCATGGCTTCGTTGAAGAGCTGCTGTTGCGCGCTGGCCAGCTCGTGGCGTATCCCTCGCTCCGCGCACCACTCGATGAGCTCCCTGGGGCCGACGGACCAGGCCTCGATGGTGGCCTCGTCGCCCGCATACCTCCCGCGCTGGATAGCGTCAAAGGTTCCAGCCAGGATCTGCTCGGTGGCGGGGACCAGGCTTTTGATCGACGCCATGAAGGCGTCCGGCGGAATGCCCTCCTCCTTGCACACGATGAACCCGCTCACAAAGCCGAACATGGCGCCGATGACGAAGCTCAGGCCCGCCATGTCCAGCGCCGAGGCGTGCCCGACGGCCGTGCCGACGTGGGTGCTGTTGCCGCCCAGCGCCATCAGCGCCGGTTTGGCCCGCTCGAAGGCCTCCTTCGGCCCGGAATAGAAGATGGTGCACTCGGGCGTGCCCACGCCGCTGGGGTAGCTCATCACCGCCCCGTCCAGGTAGGCGATGCCGTGCTGGCTGGCCCAGGACTCGGCGCGGCGGGCGTCGTGCGGGGTGCCGCTGGTGAGCTGCACCACCGTCTTGCCCCGCAGGGCGGTGGTCACGTCGGTCGCCTGCAGCAGCTTCCCCGACGTGGCGTAATCGCTGACGATGACGATCACCACGTCGGCCGCCTGCACCGCTTCCGTCAGGCTGCCGGCGGCGCGCATGCCCAGGCGCACCAGCGGCTCCGTCTTGGCCGCGGTGCGGTTCCAGACGCTGGTGGGGAACCCGGCCTTGTGGAGCGCGGTGGCCAGCGCCGAGCCCATGCGCCCGGTGCCGATGACGGCGGTTGCAGCTGGCATAAAGCCTCCTGGAACAAAGTCCGGCGAGACTACGCCGCGCCGGGAGCAGTCGTCAAACCGAAGTGAGTCGTTCCTCGCAGGCAGGCATCGTACAATAGAGGATTGCGATGGCCAGTTCGGTCGAACTCGTGCAGATCCAGCCGGTGGCACCGCGGCGGCAGCCCAAGCCGGAGTGGATCAAGGCGCCCGCCCCCATGGGCGAGAACTACCGCGACCTGAAGTCGCTGGCGCGCAAGCTGGGGCTGCACACCGTCTGCGAGTCGGCGCAGTGCCCCAACATCGGCGAGTGCTGGAACCACCGCACCGCGACGTTCATGCTGCTGGGCAACGTCTGCACCCGGCGCTGCGGCTTCTGCGCCGTGCCCAAGGGACGTCCGGAGCCCATCGACTGGGACGAGCCCCGCCGCGTGGCCGAGGCGGTGGCCGCGCTGGGGCTGAAGTTCGCCGTGGTCACCAGCGTCAACCGCGACGACGACAACGTGGGCGGCGCCCGCGTCTTCGCCGAGACCGTCCGCGCCATCCGCCGCGCCCAGCCCGGCTGCCAAGTCGAGGTACTCATCCCCGATTTCCAGGGCAACGAGGAGGCGCTGCGCATCGTCCTCCAGGCCCGGCCGGAGATCCTGAACCACAACACCGAGACGGTGCCGCGGCTCTATCCTTCGGTCCGCTCCGGGGCGCGCTTCCAGCGCTCGCTGGACCTGCTGGAGAACGTGAAGAAGTTCGATCCGCGGATGGTCTCCAAGTCCGGGCTGATGGTCGGCCTGGGCGAGACCGTGGACGAACTGCTCGACGCCTTCCGCCAACTGGCCGCGCGCAAGGTGGACATCCTCACCGTCGGCCAGTACCTGCGTCCGTCCAAGGACCACCTGCCCATCGCGCGTTTCTACTCGCCCGACGAGTTCGCTTCTCTGAAGCGCGAGGCGCAGGCTATGGGCTTCCGCCACGTGGAGTGCGGCCCGCTGGTGCGCTCCAGCTATCACGCCCACGAACAGGCCAGCCACTAACTACCCGCATTTACCAGCTGAATACCTGACGAAAGGACAGTACCAAAGTACTGATTACATCCGTCCCAGGGCTTTGCTACTTTCTGCTGAGCGAGGTGCCCCATGGGGGACAGATTCGTCGGCGGCCACATCCGCCGCTCCAACCGTAACCTGCTGATGGTGAATGGATTCCTGCTGCTCGCCGTGCTTGCGTACGTGGGCGCGCGCCACCAGTTCCTGTGGGAGCACGTCACCGAGGGAGTGAAGACCGACGTCGCCAAACTGGCGATCGCCACCCAGTCCGACTGGAGTCACATCCTCGAAGTGGACGTGCAGGAGGTGGAACCGACCGGGTACCAGATCGTGGAAGGCTCGGGCAGCTCGGAGAAGGTCAAGTACGAGTTCCTGGCGGCAACCGCCGGCGAGAAGACGCTGATCGTCAAAGTCCCCGCCAACCGCCGCGGCACCCACTTCACCGGCACGCTATCCACGATGCCCTACGACCTGCGCATGGCCCTGGCACGGGACCTGGAGCCCGCGGTGATGAAGACCATCGTCCCCGTGATGCTGGACACCACCGAGTACAAGGGCGAGGTGTTCATGGCGTTCCTCGTGGGCATCCCGGTGGCGCTGCTGGCGGCCTGGAACGTGTGGCGCTGGAAGCAGCGGCAGGGCGATCCCACGACGCACCCCATCATGAAGCAGCTCGCGCACCGCGGCGCCCACATGGCGGTGCAGCAGATCGACAACGAGGTGGCCGCGGGCGCCGAGACCGTCGGCAAGGTGGTCCTAACCAACTCCTGGGTACTGATGCCCTACTTCTTCGGCCTGCACGCCCTGCACCTGGACGAGCTCGCCTGGATCTACAAGAAGGTGACCAAGCACTCGGTGAACTTCATCCCCACGGGGAAGACCTACTCCGCGGTGCTGTGCGGCTCGAGCGGGAAGACCATCGAGGCGAACGCCAAGGAAGCAGTGGTGGACGACCTGACCACCCGCCTCAGCCTGCGCGCCCCCTGGGCGATCGCCGGCTTCTCCGACGACATCCAGAACCTGTGGACGAAAAACCGCGACGCTCTCTTGCAGGAAGTGAACCAGCGGCGCTCGGCGGCCAAGAAATCGCCGGCTCCGACCGCCGGTGTCGCCGTCCCGGCAATGACCTAAGCAGAGGAAAACAGGAAAGGCCTGGCGCGAGCCAGGCCTTTTTTCGTTTCTCTTGCGCGTTACCTTACCGTTCCGCCCTTGCGCTGGTGCTTGCGCATGACGTTGTAGGTGACGTCCTCGAGGCGGGTGATGAGGTGGTCCGGCGGGCGCTGGAGCTTGCGCCGGTCCTTCTTGTGTCCCGCACGGGGCTGCTTCCTGCGGTCCTTCATGACACTCATATTTACCACAACCGGCACCGGTTGGCCGGGGCCATGGGCTGCCCGGTCTTGCACTGGAAGGCCTGCTGGAACTCGGGCATGTTGACGACCACGCCGTTCACCCGCTGCGGGCCGAGGGAGTGCGGGTCGGTGGTGGCCAGCAGGCGGGCGAACTCGTCGCGGTAGTTCGAGCACCAGATCTGGCCGTAGCCGATGAAGTAGCGCTGCTCGGGGGTGAAGCCGTCGATCTCGCCCTGCGGGTTCTCCCGGAGCATGTCGCGCAAAGCCATAAAGGCGATGCGCATGCCGCCGTTATCGGCGGCGTTCTCGCCCAGGGTGAGCTTGCCGTTCATCTTCAGGCCGGGCACAGCGTCCATCTGGGAGTACTGGTCGACGAAGCACTGTGCCTTCTCCTCGAATCTCTTGCCGTCCTCCGCGGTCCACCAGTCGTTGAGGTTGCCCTGGGCGTCGAACTGGCGCCCTTCGTCGTCGAAGCCGTGGGTGAGTTCGTGGCCGATGACCATGCCGATGCCGCCCAGGTTCACCGCGTCGTCGATCTGGTTGGAGTAGAAGGGCGGCTGCAGGATGCCGGCGGGGAAGGTGATGGTGGTGTACTGCGGGTTGTAGGAGGCGTTGACGGTGGCGGGCGAGTAGCTCCATTCCAGGCGGTCGAGCGGCTTGCCGATCTTGGCCAGCTGGCGGCGGAACTCGAACTCGTTGCCGCGCATGCGGTTGCCCACCAGGTCGCCGGGCACCACGGTGTAGCTGCTGTAGTCGCGCCACTTGTCGGGATAACCGATCTTATTGATGAAGGTGCCCAGCTTCTCCAGGGCGCGCTGCTTGGTGGCCTCGCTCATCCAATCCAGCGAGCGGATGTCGTCGCCCAGCGACTTCTGCAGGGCGCGGATCAGCTTCAGGCTGCGCGCTTTACCCTCGGCGCCGAAGGTCTTGTCCACGAAAGCCTGGCCGACGGCCTCGCCCAGGTCGTTATCGGTGTAGCCGACGCAGCGCTTCCAGCGCGGCCGCAGCTCCTTGGCGCCCTGCACGGTCTTGCCATTGAACTCGAAGTTCTGGTTGACGAATCCCGAGGAGAGATAGGGCGCCATGGAGTTGACCAGCTGCCAGCGCAGGTAGGTCTTGATGTCGGCCAGCGGGGTCGAGGCCATGATCTGCTGCATGGCGGTCAAAAACTCGGGGGTGCGGACGTTGAGGTGCTGCACCGGCGGGGCGCCGACGGCGGCGAAGTAGCGCTCCCACGCGAAGGACTTGCTCAGCTTGCGAAGATCGGCGCTGCTGGTCTTGTGGTAGACGTGGGCGGGATCGCGGCGCTTCACCACGTCGTAGGAAGCCTTGGCCAGGGCGGTCTCCAGCTGCATGATGGCGTTGGCGCCGGCCTTGGCCTGCTCCGGGCTGTCGCCCAGGAGTTGCAGCATCTTGCCCACGTGCTCCACGTACTTCTGGCGCAGCTCGACCGACTTGGCGTCCTCCTTGAGGTAGTAGTCGCGCTCGGGGAGGCCGAGGCCGGCCTGGTCCACCACGGCGATGACGGAATTCACGTCCTTAAAGTCGGGCTCGGAGCCGGCGCCGAAGAAGGCGTCCACGCCGATGGAGTGCAGGTGGGCGACCACGCCGGTCAGGTCCGAGACCTTCTTCACGGCGGCGATGCGCTGCAACTCGGCCTCCAGCGGCTGAATCTTCTTGGCCTCGACCGCCGCCTCGTCCATGCAGGCGGCGTAGTAGTCGCCGATCTTCTGGTCCACGGCGCTGCGCTTGGGGTCGGGGACGGCGGCCTTCTCCAGCAGGTCGCGCAGGATCATCTGGTTGGTCTGGCGCAGCTCGCTGGAGCGGCCCCAGGAGGGCTGGTCGGCGGGGATGGGGTTGTTCTGCTGCCACTTGCCGCAGGCGTACTGGAAGAAATCGACGCAGGGATCGGCGGAGCGGTCCATGGCGTCGAGGTCGAAGGATTTCAGCTGTTGGGGAGCCTGGGCAAAGGCGGCGGCACAGAGCAGCAGGACAGCGGCGCAGGTGAGGGCGCGCATAAATCTCCTCTTCTATTCAGGTGTGTCGGACGGAAACCGCAACCCAGTTTGGACGTCCGTTGGTCCCAAAGGTCATAGAGAGGTACGAAGAAACGGGCCCGGCGGATGCCGAGCCCGTCCTGCGGGAACCGCGATTCACCACACCCGGCAGGCGTTCTGCCGCACCATGGCCTGCCCGGCCTTGCACTGGTAGGCCTTCTGGAACTCCGGCATGTTGGAGATGGTGCCGTTCACGCGGAAGCGGCCGGGAGAGTGCGGGTCGACGGTGGCGCGGCGGCGGGACTCCTGCTCGGTCACGTTCTGGCACCAGATCTGGCCCCAGCCGAGGAAGATGCGCTGCTCCGGAGTGAAGCCGTCGATGGGCGGAGCGGGGCGCTCGGCCAGGGTGTCCAGCAGGGCCATGAAGGCGATGCGCAGGCCGCCGTTATCGGCCACGTTCTCGCCCAGGGTGAGCTTGCCGTTCAGCTTCACGCCGGGGATGGGCTCGTACTGCGAGTACTGGTCGGCGACGCACTGCGCGCGCTCCTCGAAGGCCTTGCCGTCTTCGGCGGTCCACCAGTCCTTCATGTTGCCCTGGGGGTCGAACTTGCGGCCGCTGTCGTCGAAGCCGTGGGTGAGCTCGTGGCCGATGACGGCGCCGATGCCGCCGAAGTTCACCGCGTCGTCCATCTGGTTGTCGTAGAAGGGCGGCTGCAGGATGCCGGCAGGGAAGTTGATGTTGTTCTGCACGGCGCTGTAGTAGGCGTTGACAGTGGGCGGGCTCATAAACCATTCGCCCTTGTCCACCGGTTTGCCGATCTTGTTGAGTTGGCGGCGGTTCTCGAAGCGGGCGCCGCGCATGATGTTGCCGGCCAGGTCGCCACGCACCGCCTTGAGCGCGGTGTAATCGCGCCAGCGGTCGGGATAGCCGATCTTGTTCTGGATGGCGTGCAGCTTCTCCAGGGCGCGCTGCTTGGTGGCCTCGGTCATCCAGGGGAGTTCCTTGATGTCGCGCCCGAGGGCCTTCTCCAGGGCGTGGACCAGCTTGAGCATGCGGGCCTTGCCTTCGGTGCCGAAGGTCTGGTCCACGTAGGGCTGGCCCAGGGCCTCGCCCAGGTGGTCGTCCACGTAGTCGACGCAGCGCTTCCAGCGAGGCTTCAGCTCCTGGGCCCCGGTGAGGGTCTTGCCAAAGAAGGCGAAGTTCTCGTCGACGAACGCGGAGGAGAGGAAGGGGGCGTAGTCGTTCAGCAGGCGCCAGCGCAGGTAGGTCTTCAGGTGCGGCAGGGGATGAGCGGCGATGGCCTGGTCCAGGGCCTTCATGAAGTCCGGCACGCGGACGTTCACGGAGGTGACGGGGGGCGCGCCGGTCAGGGCGAAGTACTGGCGCCAGGGGAAGCTTCGGCTGACCTTGCCGACGTCAGCCAGCGTCATGGGGTGGTAGATCCTGGCGGGGTCGCGGCGGGCGGCGCGCTCCAGCGAGGCCTTGGCCAGCTCGGTCTCGATGGCCATCACCGCCTCGGCGGCGGCTTGCGGGTGCTTCTCGCCGGCGAGGGCGAACATGCGGGCCACGTGCTCCATGTAGCCCTTGCGGATCTCCGCCGACCTGGCGTCTTCCTTGACGTAGTAATCGCGGTCGGGAAGGCCGAGGCCGCCCTGGTCGAGCACGGCGATGACCTGGGTGGCGTCCTGGTAGTCCTGCTGCGAGCCGGCACGGAAGAAAGCGTTCACGCCGATGGAGTGCAGGCGCGCCACCACGTCGAGCAGGCCGGCCTTGCTGCGCAGTGCGGCGATGCGCCCCATCTCGGGGGCCAGCGGGCGGGCCTGGGCGGCGTCCACCGCCTTCTCGTCCATGCAGGAGGCGTAGAAGTCGCCGATCTTCTGCTGGTTGGGGCTGCGCTTGGGGTCGGGAACGGCGGCCTTTTCCAGGATGTCGCGCAGGATGGCGAAGTTGCGCTCCTGCAGGTCGTCAAAGCGGCCCCAGCGCGCCTGGTCGGGCGGGACGGGGTTCTGCTTCATCCAGTTGCCACAGGCGTATTGGTAGAAATCCGTGCACGGGTCGGCGGAGCGGTCCATGGCCGCGGGGTCGAAGCCGGGGATCTGGGAGGCCTTCTCTTGGGCGAGGGCGGCGGTGGCGAGCAGCAGGACGATCAGGAATCGCATGGCGACCTCTGGCGAGGAGTGTGGAACGGGTGAGTGTACAGGAAACGGAACGGGCAGGGAGCCGGTCGGGACGAAGCGCGAGTCGAAGACCCGCGCCCACACGTCAGAAGATGCGGAAGTGGATGGTGAGGTAGCGCTTGGGGTTTTCGCGGATGGCCTGGACCAGCTTGCGGGTCTCCAGCAGCATCTGGTCGGCGTTGGTGTAGAGCGAGGGGTCCTTCAGGAGCTTGCCGACCGAGCCCTCGCCGGCCTCCATGCGGGCGACCAGGGTGTTGATGTTGGTCATGGTGGCGTCGAGCTTGGCGGCGAAGGCCTCGTCCTTGGCGAACTTGCCGAGGGCGCCGCGGCCGGCCTCCACGTCGGCCATGATGCGGTTGGCGCGGGCGATGGTCTCGTTGGCTTCGCGGTAGAGGCTCTCATCCTTGAGCAGCTTGCCCACGGTACCCTCGCCGCGGTCCACGGCCGCGACCATCTTGTTGACCTTGTCCAGGGAGGCGTTCAGCTTGTCGTACAGCTCCTCGTCCTTGAGCAGCTTGCCGACCGTGCCCTTGCCCTTGCTGACGTCGCCCACCAGGGCATGGACCTCGCGCAGGGTGGCGTCCAGGCGGTTGAAGACGGTGGGGTCGTTGATGAGCTTGCCCACCGAGCCCTGCCCGCTCTCGACGGTGGCCACGATGCGGTCCAGGCGCTTGACCAGCACCTCCACGTTGCGCAGGGTGGTCTCGGAGGCACGGACCACGTCCTGCAGGTCGGGGACGTCCTCGCTCAGCAGGGTGTCGCCCTCTTCCAGCGGCGGCCCCTTGGCGGCCTTGCTGCTGATGTCCACGAAGGTCTCGCCCAACACGCCGGCGGTGCTGAGGCGGGCGGTGGAGTCTTTCTTAAGGGCGGCGGCGTACTTGGTCCCCAGCTTGAGGGTGACCTGGACGGGGGTGAGCGGCTTCTCGGTGGTGACGCGCATCTGGGTGACGTTGCCGATGTCCACGCCCTCCAGGCGGACGGGGGCGCCGACGCGCAGGCCGCCGGCGTTCTCGAAGTAGGCTTTGACTTTGAGCTTGCGGGAGAGCAGGCCGACATCGCCGGTCATGAGGAAGATGAGGACTCCAAGCACGAGCGCGGCGAAGATCACCGTCAGTCCGACCCGCAACTGCGCCCATCTGACCTGCTTCTGGCTAGGCACCTTCCCCCCGTGCCCCGGCCCGCCGGGTTCCAGGCCCCGCGGAACGTCAGGCTGTCACAGAGCGCCGCATCATAACAGATGGCGAGCGGGCGAGTCAGTATCCGGCGCCGAGGCAGCTCCAGGAGCCGGCCAGAGCGGCGGCGAACAGGTAGGCGGCGCCGCCCAGGGCGAGGGTGACCGCCAGGCCGAAGTGGATGGCGACCACCATGGCCAGCACCGAGCCGAGCACGCTGGAGGCGGCGTTCATCGCCCAGGCCCACTCGATGGTGCTGTCGCGGGAGGTCCCGGCGCGCTCCGCCAGGCCGCGAATCCCCGTGGGGAAGGGCATCCCCATCAGGAAGCCGAGAGGGACGATCAACAGGGCGCTGAGCATGAGCTTGAGCGGGAAGGCGGCGCCGACCAGCGACTTCAGCACCAGCGGCAGCAGCCAGAGGTAAAGTGCCACCCCGGCGACCACGGCCAGGATCACCCAGCGGACGCTTTTTGCCTGCGCCAGCCAGCGGCGGGAGGCGAAGCTGCCGGCGCCGCTGGAAAGAAGCATGAGGAAGACCACGACCGTCAGCGCGTAGGTGGGGTGGCCGAGGAAGAGGACGAAGCGCTGGATGAGCGCGATCTCGACGGTAATGTAGCCCAAGCCGACGGCGATGAAGTAGAGCAGCGGCAAGACCGGCTGCCGGCGCGCCCCGGCATGGAAGGCCAGCGGCAGGATGAGGAAGGCGACCACCGCCGCAAAGGAGATCAGCAGCAGGATCCCGAGGACGACAATTCCCAGGTTGTTCTTCCAATCGATGGCGCGCGGGTCGCCTTCGAGCACGTCCTTGAGCGCGGTAGCGGTCTTCAGGGTGAAGAAGAAGAAGGGGGCGTCGTCGGTGACGGAGGTGATGTCGTAGGGGTACGCGCCAAGGAATGCTCCGTAGTACCAAATGCGTGGGCTGGCGCTCAGAAGGCGATGAAAAGCGTTGTCGCCGCTCCCTGGTTCAGAGTACGTGCTGGCGGCGATGGCCCGCGAGGGCTCCTTCTGTAGGCCGGGTTGGAGCTCATGAATCTCCGAAGGAAGGTACAACGGCTGGAGATTGGGATTGTCGCGCAGGTGAGCCTGGACGGCTTCTTCTTCCTCCGTTGTGAAGGGAGACCGTTTCACGAGGACCAGCACCGGACGTCCGTCGACGTTGAGGGCTCCGTCCGACACGACCAGAACATGGCGGCGTGGATCTACAACACCAAGTCCGTGGAGCGCCTCGATTCCTTGCGTAACCACCCGCAGCGCCTCCCGCGGCCGCGCGAACTCCCAGCGGGTGATGGCGAGCATGCCGTCGGGCTTGAGGTGGTCGAAGTATTCGCGGAAGGCCTCGAGGGTGTAGAGGTTGTTCTCGCTGAGGGCGAAGGCGCCGGCGGCGGTGGAGGCCCAGGTGTCCACCAGGGTCATCTGGATGACGTCGAATTTCTGCCTGCTGGAGCGGATCCAGGAACGGCCGTCGCTGACGTGGATCTTCACTTCCGGCCGCTGGTAGAGGCCGTAGCTGTAGTCGCGGTAGCGGCCGTGCATGACGTCGTTGACGATGATGGGATTGATCTCGATGCCGGTGACGCTGGGGCTGCCGTTGGCCACGGCGCGCAGAACGTCCACGCCGCCGCCGGGGCCGATGATGGCGAACTCGCCGCGCGGGCGCAGGATGTTGGCGACCGCCGG
>CAYTPH010000027.1:0-4828 GCA_964439635.1 uncultured Terriglobales bacterium | reverse complement strand
TCCACGTTCATGATGGCGGTGGAGGCGTCGGAGTCGATGACGATGTACTTGGCCTCGCCCACCTGGTCCACTTCCACGCGAGAGATGGCGTTCCACTTGGAGAAGAGTACCCAGGGCTTATCGCGGCGCATCCCTTTGGCGTAAACGATGTCGATGAGCCGGCCGGAGAAGTTGGCGGCGGTGAGCGCGGCGATGGCCACCAGCAGCACGGCGGCCGCGGTGCGGGCGCGTGACGCGCCGGCCCAGAGCACGCCGGCGGCGGCCATGGCGGCGGCGGCGACCAGGATGGCGTTGGGCCCGCCCAGCAGGTTCAACAGCGGGACTACCGCCAGGCAGGCCAGCGCGCCTCCGGCGAGGTCGGCGCCGTAGAGCTGGGTGATGGTCCGGCTCTCGCGGGCAAACACCACCGAGAACAGCAGGCCGGTGAAGAAGAAAGGGACGGCGGCCGCCAGGTACAGGGCGGTCAGGGCCAGGAAGTTGGCGCGACTGAGGTCGAGCGAGACGGGGATGCGCAGCACGCACTGCAACGCCAGCAGGATGGCGACGGAGTTCAGGATGCAGAGACGGGCGGCGAGGGCCCGAGTCGTCCACCGTTCCAGCCAGGTCCGGCGCACGAAGGCGAAGACCCCGCCGGCGCCCAGGCCGAGCAGCGCCACCGAGATCGCCAGAAAGGCGAAGTGATAGAAGAGGACGACGGAGAACAGCCGGGTCAGCGCCAGCTCCAGCAGCAGGCTGGCGAAGCTGACGGCCAGCATGCCGGCCAGCAGCACGTTGCGGGGCGCGGCCGAGGGCGCCGTGCGCGGCGGCATTTCCAGCAGGGCGTCGGCCATCAGGCTTCCAGGATCACCTGCGCGATGGCGTGCTCGGCGGTGTGGGAGAGCGAGAGGTAGGCGTGCTTCACGCCCAGGCGGTCGGCGAACTCCTTGCCCTTACCGGAGAAGGCGACGGTGGGCTTGCCGCTGGGCTGGCGGCGGACCTCGACGTCGTGCCAGGTGACGCCGCCGCGCCATCCGGTGCCGATGGCCTTCAAAGCGGCCTCCTTGGCGGCGAAGCGGGCGGCGAAGCGCTCCACCGCGTTGTGCTTGGAGCGGCAATACTGGATCTCGCCGGTGGTGTAGATGCGCTGCAGGAAGCGCTCGCCGAAGCGTTCGATGGCGGCCTTCACCCGCGGCACCTCCACGATATCGATCCCGGTCCCCACGATCATGCGCTCAGCACCGCGCGCGCCGGCTGCGCGAACCACCTAAGGTATCACACGGTCAGAAGAGGCCGCGGCAAGTGTGGACCGCAGCCAAACCTCACCACGGAGACACGGAGGCACGGAGGAAGGCAAAAGATTGAACCACAGAGGACGCAGAGGAGAACCGCAGAGGACGCAGAGAAGATCACAAACGGTTTTCTCCGTGTCTCTGTGTCTCAGTGGTGGATTCAGGTCTTACGAAGCCACATGAACCAGCGCTTCCAGCACCCGCGCATCCTGCTCCGGGAAGACGGTGCGCAGGTCGAGCAGCACGCGGCCTTCTTCTACGCGGGCGAGCACGGGCGGGTCGTTCTGGCGGAGACGGGTGGAAAGCTCGTCGGCGCTCAGCCCTTCGCAGGTCACCGCCATGAGGACCGTGGGCAGGGCGGCGCCGGGCGCCGAGCCGCCGCCGATCACCGACAGCCCCTGCACCAGCGCGATCCACAGCCTGGGGGCCTGGGCAGTGAGCGTCGTCACCAGCTTCTCGGCGCGGGCCCCGACCTCGGCGGCGGACAAGCGCATCAGGCGCAGCGCGGGGATGGCGTCGTGGTCCTGGCGGAGGTAGGCCATGAGCGTGGCCTCCAGCGCGGCGTAAGTGAGCTTGTCCACGCGCAGGGCGCGGAAGAGCGGATTCTGGCGGATGCGGGCGATGACCTCGCGCCGCCCGCTGAGCACGCCCGCCTGCGGCCCGCCCAGCAGCTTGTCGCCGGAGTAGGTCACGACATGCACACCGGCGCGCAGGCTATCGGCCACCACCGGCTCGCCGTTCACGCCAATGGCGCGCAGGTCGAAGAGTGCGCCGCTGCCCAGGTCCTCCAGCACCATGAGCTTGTGCTTGCGGGCCAGCGCCACCAGCTCCTCCAGGCGCGGCTGCTCGGTGAAGCCGACGATCTGGAAGTTGGAGCGATGCACGCGCAGCAGCAGCCGGGTGCGCTCGTTGATGGCCTGCTCGTAGTCGGCGATGCGGGTACGGTTGGTGGTGCCCACCTCGCGCAGGATGCCGCCCGACTTCGACATCACGTCGGGGATGCGGAAGGAGCCGCCGATCTCCACCAGCTCGCCGCGGGAGACGATGACCTCGCCGCCCTCGGCCAGCGAGTTCAGGGCCAGCAGCACTGCGGCGGCGTTGTTGTTGACCACGATGGTGGAGATCTCGCTTGCGCCCTCGTCGTTCAACAGGCGGCTGAAGAGGCGGTCGACGTGGACGTCGCGCTTGCCGCGCTTGCCCTGCTCCAGATCGAATTCCAGGTTGGAAAACTCACCCGCGGTGGCGGCCATGCGGTCGATGGCGACCTTGGCCAGCGGCGCGCGCCCCAGGTTGGTGTGCAGCACCACGCCGGTGGCGTTGATCACGGTGCGCAGCGAGAAGGCGAGCGACTGGCGCAGGCGGCGCTCGACCGCCTCCGCCAGGCTCCCCAGCGCAATCTCCAACTTCTTGCCGTCCAGCCGCCCGGCGGCGATCTCCTGGCGCAGCGCGGCCAGCGCCTCCCGCGCAGCCTCGGTGACGGCGGCGCGGCCATCGCGCTCGACCAGCGCACTTACCGCGGCCTCGCGCAGCAGCTCATCCACCGCGGGCAGCTTGCGGTAGAGCCCGGACTTGTCCTGATCTTTCAAGGGCGCGCCTAGTTTACCCGACCTCGACCAATCCGTATCGCCGTTGCCAATGCGCCTTCAGGTGCTGCATGACGCGCGTGACCTCGTCTTTGGCAATGGCCGGGTCGGCGCCTGAAACCAGAGAAGCCGCCTCACGCTTGGCGACTTCCAGCAGCTCGCGGTCGCGCACCAGGCTGGCGACGCGGAAGCTGGGCATGCCGGCCTGGCGGGTGCCGAAGAACTCGCCCGGGCCGCGTAGCTCCAGATCGAGCTCGGCGATGGCGAAGCCGTCGGTGGTGCGCACCATCTCGTCCAGGCGCCGCTCGGCCTCCGACGAGACCTTCTTGCCGGTCATGAGGATGCAGTAGCTTCTGGCGGCGCCACGGCCGATGCGCCCGCGCAGCTGGTGCAGCTGCGCCAGCCCGAAGCGCTCGGCATGCTCCACCACCATGACCGCCGCGTTGGCTACGTCCACGCCCACCTCGATGACCGTGGTGGAGACCAGCAGCTGGATGTCGCCCCTCTGGAAGCGGCGCATGACCTCGTCCTTCTCGTCGGCGTCCATGCGGCCGTGCAGCAGGCCGACCGTGAACTCCGGGAAGACCTTCTTGCGCAGCTCGTCGTACATCTTCACCGCCGCCTTCAGCTCGGCCTTCGGCGCCTCGATCAGGTCGGGCTGGAGCGGCTGCTGCTCCTGCTCCGCCTTGCTCTCCTCGATGACCGGGTAGACGACGTACGCCTGCCGCCCGGCGGCTACCTGCTTGCGCAGGAAATCCCAGACCTCGCCGCTGCGCTCGTCGGAGACGCGGCGGGTGACGATGGGCGTGCGTCCCGGCGGCAGCTCGTCGAGCGTGCTGGCGTCCAGGTCGCCGTAGATGGTCAGGGCCAGGGTGCGGGGGATGGGCGTGGCGGTCATGACCAGCGTATCCGGATCGGCGTCGGTGGCGCTTTTCTTCATCAGGCGGAAGCGTTGCATCACGCCGAAGCGGTGCTGCTCGTCCACGATCACCAGGCCGAGCTTGTCGAACTCCACCTTCTCCTGGATGAGGGCGTGGGTGCCGATCACCAGTTGCACGTTGCCGTGGGCGATGTGGCGGCGGATGTCGCGCTTGCGGTCCGGGTCCAGGGAGCCGGTCAGGAGCACGATGCGGTAGCCGGCGTTCTCCAGGATGCGTCGCGCCGACAGGTAGTGCTGCGCCGCCAGGATCTCCGTGGGGGCCATGAGCGCTACCTGGTAGCCGTTCTCGATGGCGATGATGGCGGCCTGGAAGGCGACGATGGTCTTGCCCGAGCCGACGTCGCCCTGCAGCAGCCGCCGCATGGGCGAGGGGCGCTGCATGTCCTCCGCGATCTCCTTCAGCACGCGCTTCTGTGCTGCCGTGGGATGGAAGGGCAGGATGCGCTTGATGGCCTGGCGCACGCGGTCACTGAGCTCGAAGCCGATCCCGGGCTGCGCGCGCATGCGGCGGCGCTTCAGCTCCAGCCCGACTTCCAGGAAGAACAGTTCCTCGAAGATCATGCGGCGGTGCGCCGGGGTGCGGAACTCCTGCAGGTCGGGGAAGGGCGTGCCTTCCTCGGGGAAGTGGACCTGGCCGAAGGCCTCGCGGCGTGGCGGCAATCGCAGGCGCTCGCGGATGGCCGCCGGGATGCCGTCCTGGATGTCGCCGCCGAGGTCCGCAAGCGCTCGCCACATCACCCGGCGGAACCACCGCGAGGTGAGTTTGCCCTGCGCTGCCGACTCGTAGATGGGCACGATGCGCCCGGTCTCCAGCGAGTGGAACGAGACCATCTCCTCCGCCGTCAGCTCCTCGGCCGTCTCCAGCGGCTCGCTCAGGATCTCGAACTGCGGCTGGATGATCTGCAGCTTGCCGCTCTTCTTGGCCTTCTCCACCTTGCCGTAGAGCGCCACCAGCTGGCCGGGCTTGAAGCGGTCGCGCAGGTACTCGCCGCGGAACCAAAGGCAGGTGATGGACTGGCGTCCCTGCCCCACCACCA
>CAYTPH010000026.1:12223-16496 GCA_964439635.1 uncultured Terriglobales bacterium | reverse complement strand
TACTGCTGCTGCTGCCGTTGCTGGCCTGGGCGCAGACCGAGACCACCGGGCAGATCAGTGGCGACGTGCTCGATCCCAGCGGGGCGGCGGTATCCGGCGCCAAGATCACGGTGACCAGCGCCATGGGCTGGAGCCGCGAGACCACCTCCGATGCCAGCGGCCACTACAACCTGCCGCTGCTGCCGCCGGGCAAGTACCTGCTGCAGGTGACCGCCGCCGGCTTCGCGCCGTTGAAGGCGGAGAACGTGGTGGTGCTGATCACCCAGACCACGGAGCTGCCGCTGCGCCTGTCGGTGGCGGGCACGGTGGAGACGGTGAACGTCACCGCCGAGGCGCCGCTGGTGACGACCGAGGCGGTGGTGCGCGGCAAGGTGATCGAGGAGAACACCATCCGGCAGCTGCCGCTCTCCACCCGCAACTTCCAGCAGCTGCTGGCGCTGACCACGGGGGCGTCGGGGTCGCTGCAGAACTCGTCGGAGCTGGGGCGCGGCGACGCCGTCATCTTCGTGAACGGGCAGCGGGCCATCTCCAACGCGGTGGTGGTGAACGGCGTGGACGCCAACTCCATCGGCACGGGCTCGACGCCCAACCTGGCGGTGCCGGCCAGCGACTCGCTGCAGGAGTTCATCGTGCAGACATCGCTCTACGACGCCACCCAGGGACGCAACGCGGGCGGCGTGGTGGCGGCGGTCACCAAGTCGGGCACCAACGCCTTCCATGGCAACCTCTACTACTTCCTGCGCAACACGGCGCTGAACTCCAACAACTTCTTCCTGGAGCGCCAGGGGATCGAGAAGCCGGTGCAGAACCGGAACCAGTTCGGCGCCACCTTCGGCGGACCGCTGAAGAAGGACCGGGCGTGGTTCTTCGTCTCCTACCAGGGGACGCGGGAAAAGAACGGGGCGTCGCTGCTGAACTCGCTGGCCACGGTGTTCACCCCGGCGAACCTGCCGCAGACGCGCAGCAACGCCGACGTCGACGCCTTCGCGCTGGAGTACGGCGTGAACCCGCTGTTCGTGAGCCCGGCGGCGCGGGCCCTGCTGCAGGCGCAGCTGCCGAGCGGCGCCTTCGCCTTCCCCTCGCCGTCGGTGACGGTGCCGGGGAGCCTGACCTCGGTGGCCACGCCCATCCCCACCATCTCCCGCTTCACCGAGGACCAGTTCAACGCCAACCTGGACGTGAAAGTGTCGGAGGCCAACAACCTCTCCATCAAGTTCTTCTGGGCCGACAACCCGACGGAGCAGGCGCTGTACAGCTTCGCCGGCTCGCAGAACCCGATCCAGGCGCCAGGGTTCGGCGCCGACATCGTGGTCAAGAACCGGCTGCTGTCCATCGGCGACACGCACATCTTCACTCCCAACCTGCTGAACGACTTCCGCTTCGGCTACAGCACGTCGCACGTGCCCTCGACGCCGCATGAGCCGCTGAGCAGTGCCGACGTGGGCATGGCTTCGCCGCTCTCCAGCCTGTTCCCGGGGATGGCGACGGTGTCGCTGAGCAACATGATGGACGTGGGCACGTCACCGTTGTCGGACAGCGACTCGCGCATCGCCAGCTGGACCTTCCGCGACAGCCTGACCTGGACGCACGGCAAGCACACCCTGAAGTTCGGCGGCGAGTACAAGCGCCACTGGGCGGAGCTGGCTTTCAACGGCTACACCCGGGGCCAGACCTTCCTGACCGGGGCGCTGACGCCGCTGTTCGGCGGCTTCTTCGGCGTGCCCGCCACCTGCGGCACGGCGCCCTCCTGCGCCGCCGCCAACACCACGCGTGACTTCCTGCTGGGCTGGAGCACCATCGCCTTCATCGGCTCGGGCATCAACGACCGCACCAACCGCACCTGGGACCTGTCGTTCTTCTTGCAGGACGACTGGCGCATCCACCCGCGCTTCACTCTGAACCTGGGGGTGCGCTACGACTACTTCGCCCCGTTCACCGAAGAGCAGAACCGCTATGTGGCCTTCGATCCGGACCTGGCCACCACGGTGCCCATCCCGGGCGGCGTGGCGGTGACCAGCGGCTTCGTGCAGGCGGCCGGAGGGACGTTGTCCGGCATCCCGACCATCGAAGACAGCCTGGTGCCGGCGGACAAGAACAACTTCGCGCCGCGTGTGGGCTTCTCCTGGCAGGTGCTGCCCGACTACAGCAACCTGGTGCTCAAGGGCGGGTACGGCATGTACTTCGACCGCACCAACGCCCGGCTGTACAACACCCAGGTGTTCAACGCGCCCTACTACCTGATCGCGGGGTCGCAGTTCACGGCGCTGAGCAGCCCATTCGCGGCCGTGCCCACGCCGGACCAGTTCCCGCTGGACTTCGCGGACGCGGCGCTGTTCCCCTTCGGCGGGCCGCCGGCGGTGCTGCCCATCACCCCCATGATGGCCGGCTTCCCGGCGGCGGCGTTCGTCGGCATGAACGCCCTGGCCCCCAACCGCGACGCCTGGGTGACGCCCTACGTGCAGCAGTTCAACTTCGGGCTGCAGTGGGGCTTTGCCAAGAACTGGGGCCTGGACATCGCCTACGTGGGCTCCAAGGGCACGCACCAGACGCGTCTGCGGGCGCTGAACCAGCCGCCGTCGCCGACGGTGGGCGGGGTGGGGCCGTTCGGCCCCGGCCTCTCCAGCGCGGTGGTGCCGGTGTTCGGCGCCTACGTGGCGGAGACGACCTCCAAGTCCCGCTACGATTCGCTGCAGACCACGCTCACCAAACGCATGTCGTGGGGGCTGCAGTTCCTGATGAGCTACACCTGGGCGCACTCCTTCGATACCTACTCCGGCACCGATGTGAGCGACCTGTCGGTGGTGCCCGGCGACCAGGCCAACCTGACCAACAACTACGCGCAGTCGGACTTCGACCGGCGGCACCGCTTCGTGCTCAGCTACAGCTACGACCTGCCCAAGCTGTACCAGGGCGACAACGGTTTCGCCAAGCGCATCGCCAACGACTGGCAGATCAACGGCATCCTGACGCTGCAGAGCGGGGCGCCGTTCACCATCATGGGCAGCGGCGATGCCTTCCGCCAGACCCGTGCCGACCTGGTGGCGGGGGCGTCGCTGTCGGACGCCATCCTCTCCGGCGACGTGGAGAGCCGGCTGGGCGAGTACTTCGAGACCAGCATCTTCGCGCTGCCGACCGGCGCCGGGAACTTCGGGACCACGCCGCGGAACTGGCTGCGCGGCCCCAACCAGCGCAACTTCGACGTCTCCTTCGTGAAGTTCATCCCGCTGACCGAGCGCCAGCGGATGGAGTTCCGGACGGAGTTCTTCAACCTGTTCAACACCGTGAACTTCGCCAACCCGATCAACCTGCGGTCATCGTCGAACTTCGGACAGATCGTGCGCACCAGCACCGGGCCGCGGGTGATCCAGTTCGCGCTGAAGTACAGCTTCTAGCCAGGACGCCGGCGCTCCCCCACGGGGCGCCGGCGTATATATTCCCCTTATGAGAGATTCCGGACTCGAAAAGAAGGTCGTCATCGTGACGGGGGCGGCGGCGGGCATCGGGCGCGCCACCGCCCTTCGTTTTGCCGAAGAGAAAGCCCGCGTCGCCGGCTGGGACGTGAAGGACGACGGCGCGCAACAATTCGTGGAGGAGGTCCGCAAGTTGGGTGGCGAGGGCCTGTTCCAGAAGGTGAACGTCAGCGACAGCCGCTCGGTCGAGGACGCGGTGAAGCAGGTGGTGGAACGCTGGGGCACGGTCAACGTCCTGGTGAACAACGCCGGCGTGCTCAAGGACGGCCAGCTGGTGAAATGGAAGGACGGGCAACTGGCCGGCGTCATGTCCGACGAGCAGTGGGACTCGCTCATCAACGTGAATCTGAAGGGCGTGTTCCTGTGCACGCGGGCGGTGACGCCGCACATGATCGCCGCCGGCGGCGGCGTGGTGCTGAACGCCAGCTCGGTGGTGGGCCTCTACGGCAACTTCGGCCAGACCAACTACGTGGCCGCGAAGGCGGGCGTGATCGGCATGACCCGCGTGTGGGCACGCGAGCTGGGCCGCTACAAGATCCGGGTGAACGCCGTGGCGCCGGGGTTCATCGCCACCGAGATGGTGCGGCAGATGCCGCCCAAGGTGCTGGAGACCATGGTGCAGCACACGCCGCTGGGACGCATGGGCGAGACCGCCGACATCGCCGAGGCCTACGCCTGGTTGGCCTCGGACCGGGCCTCGTTCGTCACCGGCGCTGTGATCTCGGTGGACGGCGGCGTGGTCACCGGCACCTGACCGCCTGTCGCAAGGAGCCGCATGAAACGCTACGGGAGCATCGTCTCCA
>CAYTPH010000026.1:0-12213 GCA_964439635.1 uncultured Terriglobales bacterium | reverse complement strand
CCGCTACCTGCCGGAGATCGAGGTCAGCAACGACGCGCTGCGGCGCCGTTTTGACGCCAAGTTCCCCGACTTCGTTAACAAGATGGAGGCCAGCACCGGCATCCGCAAGCGCTGGTACGCGCCGGACAGCTTCAGCACCTCCGACGTGGCGCTGCCGGCGGCGCAGCAGGCGGTGGAACGCGCCGGGCTGAAGCCGGAGCAGCTGGACTTGATCATCCTGGGCACCGACTCGCCCGACTTCATCACCCCCGCCACGTCGGTGGTGCTGCAGCACAAACTGGGGGCGAAGAACGCGGGAACGTTCGACGTGGGCTGCGCCTGCGCCTCGTTCCCTACGGGACTGGCGGCGGGGTCGGGGTTCATCGCCACCAGTCCGGGCATCCGGAACGTGCTGGTGCTGGGTGTGTACCTGATGCACAAGCTCTCCGATCAGGAAGACCCGATGGTCTTCTTCTATGGAGACGGTGCGGGCGCGGCGGTGCTGACCGCGTCAGAGGAGCCCGGCTTCCTCGGCTCTGCTTTGCAGGCCGACGGTGCCTACAACCATCACTGGGGCATCTTCGCCGGCGGAACGGCGGAGCCGGCCTCGTACGAAGCAGTCACCGCAGGCCGCACCAAGGTCAAGATGCTCGACCGCTATCCGCCGGAGGTGAACAGCCAGGGCTGGCCGCGGCTGGTGCGCCGCCTGGCCCACGACAACGGCTTCAGCGTGGGCGAGATCGACTTCATCGTCTTCACCCAGGTGCGCAAGCCGACCATCGAAGAGGTGATGGCCGACCTCGGCCTGCCCATGAGCAAGACCCACATGGTGATGGAGGAGTGGGGCTACACCGGCTCCGCCTGCATCGGCATGGCGCTGGACGACGCCGTGGAGAAGAAGAAGGTCAAGCGCGGCGACCTGGTGGTGCTGGTGGGCTCGGGCGTGGGCTACAACCAGGCGGCGTCGGCATTCCGTTTCTGAACCGGGGGGAGCGTGAAGAAGATCGTGCTGATCGTGATCGCGGCCGTGCTGCTGCTGACGCTGGGCGGCGGGTTCCTGTTCTGGCGGTATCCGCTGGCGGCGCAGGTGTGGATGGGGCGCCAGGGATTGAAGAAGGCGGGGTTCGTCCGCAACACCCTGCAGACGCCGGCGGGCACGCAGGTCTACTGGGAAGCGGGCAGCGGGACGACGCTGGTGTTCCTGCACGGCGCCGGCGACGAGGCCAGCGCCTGGTCGCGGGTGGCGCCGAAGTTCACCGGCAGGCACCGCGTGCTGGTCCCCGACCTGGCGGGTCACGGCGACAGCCAGCCCGCGTCCGGGCCGCTCTCCATCGAGACCGTGCTGGCCTCGCTCACCGTGCTGCTCGACCAGCAGCCAGCCGACAAGCCCATGGTGCTGGTGGGGAACTCGATGGGGGCATGGCTGGCGATGCTGTACGCCCATCGCCATCCCGAGCGCGACTTGCGGCTGGTGGCGGTGAACGGCGGGGCCATCCGCGGCGAAGGCAAGGGCTACAACCTCACGCCCGCCGACCGCGAGGAAGCCCGCAAGCTGGTGGAACTGGTGCGTGACCCCGCCAGCCCCAAGGTACCGGACTTCGTGCTGGACGACCTGGTGCGCACGGGCAAGAAGGGCCCGCTGGCGCGCCTGATCCTGACCGCGCCGGAGATGGAGAAGTTCATCCTCGACGACCACCTGGGCGAGATCGCCGCGCCGGTGGACATCGTGTGGGGCCGCTCCGACAAGCTCATCCCGCTCTCCTACGCGCAGAAGATGGAGGCGGCGCTGCCGGCGGCGCGCCTGACCGAGATCCCGCAGTGCGGCCACGTCCCGGAGCGCGAGTGCCCGTTGCGGCTGGTGGGCGTGCTGGAGACGGCGCTGAGCCAGCCTCCACCGGCCCGCAAGCAGCCACCCGCCGAGGCGCCGCAGGCGAAGTAAACATGATCGCAGGCGACATCCTCGGCGAGCGCGCCCGCATCACCCCCGGGCGCACCGCGCTGGTGTACGTACCCACCGGCGCACGCTACACCTATGCCGAACTGAACGCCCGCGCCAACCGCTGTGCCCGTTTCTGGACCGAGCGCCTCGGGGTGAAGAAGGGCGACCGCGTCGCCGTGCTGGCGCACAACTGCGTCGAATACCTGGACGCGTTCTTCGCCGCGGGGAAGACCGGCATCATCGTGGTGCCGCTCGGGACGCGGCTCTCCGCGCCGGAGCTGGCGCAGATACTGGAGGACTGCCGGCCCGCGGCGCTGCTTTACGAGCCCGAGTTCTCGTCCACGGTCGACGTGCTGAAGCGCTCGCTAGCGCTGAACTGCCACGTGCTTGACGCGGTGCCCGGGCCACCTACCCCGGCATTCGACTCCGTTGCATGCTCGCCCGAGGACTTGTGGGCGCTGCTCTACACCAGCGGCACCACCGGCCAACCCAAAGGCGTGATGGTGCCGCACCGCATGGTGCTGTGGAACGGGTACAACACCGCCGCCAACTGGGGCTTGCGCGAAGACGACATCTCGCCCATCTTTACTCCCCTGTATCACGCCGGCGGCCTGGGGGCGTTCCTGCTGCCCATCTTCACCGCCGGCGGCGCCATCGTGCTGCACCGCGGCTTCGACCCGGCGGAGATATGGCGCGTCCTCCAGGAAGAGAAGTGCACGGTCGTGCTGGGCGTGCCCACCATCTACAAACTGCTGATGGACGCGCCCGAGTTCGCCACCGCCGACCTGCGCCACGTCCGCTGGTTCATCAGCGGCGGCGCGCCCCTGCCGCTCTACCTCATCGAGGCCTACCAGAAGCGCGGCGTGGTCTTCCGCCAGGGCTACGGCCTGACCGAGGTGGGCGTGAACTGCTTTGCCATGAGCAACGAAGACTCGGCGCGCAAGCTCGGCTCCATCGGCCGCCCGCTGATGTTCACTTCCGCCCGCCTGGTGGACGCCGCGGGCCGCGACGTCGCCGCCGGCGAGGTCGGCGAGCTGCTGCTCAAGGGCCCGCACGTTTGCCGGGGATACTGGAACAAGCCCGAAGCCACTGCCGCCGCGCTCGACCGCGACGGGTGGTTCCATACCGGCGACCTCGCCCGCCGCGACGACGAGGGCTTCTTCTACATCGCCGGCCGCGCCAAGGACTTGCTCATCTCCGGCGGCGTGAACATCTATCCCGCGGAGATCGAGGCCGCCCTGCTGCTGCACCCGGCGGTACAGGACGCGGCGGTGGTCGGGGTGGCGCACGCCACCTGGGGCGAGGTGGGCGTAGCATTCGTTGTGACGCGTCCCGGCAAGAGCGCCGCGGCCGAGGAACTGTCGTCGTTCCTGATGCAGCGCCTGGCCCGGTTCAAGGTCCCGAAGGAATTCATTCTAGTAGACTCGCTGCCGCGCACCGCGTATGGCAAAGTGGTGAAGCGCGAGTTGCAGGAGCAGTACCAGCGCCGCCGCGGCGCATCGGCCCATGCCTGATCCTACTTACGAGGTTCTGCCATGAAGCGCATTTACATCGCGTCGTATCACCAGTCGAAGTTCGGCAAGCTGATGGGCATGACCGTGCCCGACATCATCAAGAACGCCATCCTGGGCGCCTGCCAGGAGATCAAGGCGGAGCCGCGCGCGCTCGACGTGGGCTCCATCGGCGCCACCTGCCACGTCTCGCTCAACGAACAGGGTCTGCTCGCCGGGCTGATGGCCATGGTCCCCGGCCTGGAGGGCAAGCCCATCGAGTCGGTGGAGAACGCCTGCGCCTCCGGCGGCCAGGCGGTGCTGTCGGTGATCCAGAAGATGCAGTGCGGCCTGGGCGACACCGGCATCGCACTGGGCTACGAGAAGATGCGCGACGCCGAAGGCAAGATGGACGGCAAGCTCATCGGCAAGGCGCTCGGCTTCTTCTCCCACCCGGCGGAGCGGGAGGGCAAGACCTACGTCTTCCCCCACCTGTTCGCCGAGGTCATGCAGGCCTACATGCAGCAGCACAACGTGAGCGAATCCGACCTGGCGCAGATCGCCGTCCTGGAGTACGAGAACGCCAAGTACAACCCCTATGCCCAGATGCAGAAGGTGCAGATCACCCTCGACCAGGCGATGAAGATCGAGGGCATCAACCGCTACGTGGTGGACGGGCTGCCGCTCAAGACCTACGACTGCTCGCAGATCACCGACGGCTACGCCGCGCTCATCCTGGCCACCGAGGAAGGCTTGCACAAGCTGGGCGTGAACAAGGCGGACTGCGTGGAGATCGCCGGCTGGGCGCAGGCCACCGACCCGCTGATGAAGGCGGGCCGCGACGTCCTGCATCCCCAGGGCGCCCGCCGCGCCATGCACAAGGCCTACGAGATGGCGCGGGTCTCGCACAACGACATCAACGTGGCCGAGGTGCACGACTGCTTCACCGTCATCGGCGCCAACGGCACCGACCTGATGAGCAAGCCCGACAGGGGCCAGGGCCCGCAGTACTGCACGGCAGGCCAGGCGCGGCCCGACGGCGAGTGCGGCATCAACACCTCCGGCGGCCTGATCGCCAAGGGGCACCCTATCGGGGCTACTGGCGTCGCCATGATCGGCTGGGCGGGCTGGCAGCTGCAGGGCAAGGCGCCCACCGAGCTGCAGGTGAAGAACCCCAAGGCGGCCGCCACCTTCAACATCGGGGGGCCGATCTGCGCCTCAGTCTGCACTGTACTAAAGCCAGTGGCATAACGGCAGTCACCGCCGAGCGCGCCGAGGGACTTGTTTCTAGTTTCTCTCGGCGGACTCAGCGTGCTCGGCGGGGCCTCGAGCCGATCGACCAAGGAGAGCCATGGCCCAGGAAGTCACGCCCGACCGCAGCGGATACGTCGAAGCCGACGGCCAGAAGATCTACTGGGAGTATTTCGGGCAGGGCGGGCGCGAGGTGGTCTGCTTGCTCAACGGCGTGGCTATGAGCACCCGCGCCTGGTATTCCTTCCTGCCGTTCCTTACGCCCGAGTACGACGTGCTGTTGTGGGACTACCTGGGCCAGGGCAACTCCTCCTGCGAGGACATCCCCTACTCCATCCCCCGCCTGTGCGATTACCTGACCATGATCGTGGACCAACTGGGCATCGCCAAGTTCCACCTCATGGGGATCTCCTATGGCGGCTTCGTCGCCCTCGACTACGCCCGCCTCTACCACCCGCGGCTGCACACGCTCACCATCTCCGGCATCCTGCTCTCCCACGAGAAGCTCTTCCAGATGTACGAGGACATCTCGCTGGAGTTCTACCGCCGCAACCAGATGGAGCTGTACGCGTTCTATCTCTACGAAAAGATCTTCGGCGAGACCTTCGTGCGCAAGTTCGAGGAGCAGCTCCCGGCCATGCGCGAGCGCCTGCTCACCCGCTACCAGGACCGCGTCCACTGCCTGGTGCGCCTGACCCTGGCCCAGGACCCCTACTTCGCCGACCTGGACAAGAACCTGCCCGGCTATCGCTCCGTTTCCACGCCCACGCTGATCATGGCCGGTGCCGAGGACCGCACCATCCCGCCCTGGGTGCAGAAGAAGATCTGCGGCATCCTGCCGAATGCGCGCTTCCTGGCGGTCGAAGACTCCGGACACGTGGTGTACCTGGAGAAGCCGGAGATCTTCTTCGGCGAGCTGAAGAAGCTGATGCGCAGCCGCTCGCTGGCCGCCGGAACGTAAGGGCGCCGTTCCTCTACTCCGGCAGCGCGATGGCGAAGCTGGCGTCGCTCTGGTCGTAGACGGCGGGGTTGGCGAGGCTGCTGACGCGGATACGGTAGTCGGTCCCGAGCGGCTGCGTGGAGGGGATGCGCCAAACGAAGCCGGTGCTGCCGGCGGTGGTGGCCGTGCTGGCGCTCAGGGTGCGGTTCAGCACACCACCGCGGTAGAGCTCGATGCGCACCGCCGCGCCCACGGCGCCGACGTAGCTCCAGCGCACCAGGACCGTGCTGCCCAGGAGGAACTCCTGCCCGCCGTTGGGTGCGGTTACGGTGAGCGATGCGGCCGGCGCGGTGAACGAGGCCGTCACCGCCGTGTCGGCGGTCATGGTGACGGTGCAGGCGCCGGTCCCGGTGCACGCTCCCGACCAGCCCTCGAAGGTGTGTCCGGCGGCCGGCGTGGCCGTCAGCGTGACCACGGTACCCGTGCTGAAGGCGGCCGAGCAGGCCGTGCCGCAGCCGATCCCCGCCGGCGACGACGTGACCGTCCCCGTGCCGGTGCCGCTCCGGGTCACAGTCAGTGCATAGCGCTCGTCGATGGCGAAGTCGGCGTTGCTGGTGTCGGTGAGCGACGCCTGGTTGCTGGTGATGCGCACCCGGTAGTCCGCGCCCAGCGCCTGCCCCGCCGGGATGGTCCAGCTGTAGGAGCCGGCGCCGGCGGTGCCGATGGGCGCTGCCGCTGCGAGCAGTGCATTCACCGCTCCGCCCTTCAGCAGCTCCAGCTTCACGTCGGTTCCCGCCGACCCGGCGAAGGTCCAGGTGAGGTTGTGCGTGGTCCCCGGACGCCACACCTCGCCGCCGTTGGGCGCGGTCAGCGTCAGGTTGGTGTTCTGCACGCTGAAGAAGGCGTCGCTCTGGTCGTTGTAGGCGGCGTTGGTGGTGCTCACTACCCGCACCCGGTAATCCGTGCCCAGCGCCTGGGTCGCCGGCACCAGGAAGTTGAAGCTGCCGTTGCCGCCGCTCCCGATCGGCGCCGAGGCCACGATCGTCCGGTTCAACACCCCGCTCTTGTAGAGCTCCAGCCGTACCGCCGTCCCCACCGCGCCGGTGTAGGACCAGCGGATGGTCTGGGTGGTGCCCGGCCGCCAGGTCTCGCCGCCGTTGGGCGCCACCACCGTGATCCCCGGCCCGGTGATGGAGAAGTTCGCGTTGCTGGTGTCCTGGTAAGTGGGATTGCTGGTGCTGTTCACCTTGACGGTGAAGTCCGCGCCCCGCGCCTGGGTGGTGGGGATGGTCCAGTTGAAGCTGCCGTTGCCGCCGGTGCCCATGGCCGCTGCGGTCGAGATCACCCGGTTCAGCGCCCCGCCCTTGTACAGCTCGATGCGCACCGCCGTGCCCACCGCGCCGGTGTAGCTCCAGCGGATCTGCTGCACGGTGCCCGTCGACCAGCTCTCGCCGCCGTTGGGCGTGGTCACGGTGATGCCCGTCGGCGGCGCCGTGAACGTGGCCGTCACCGCCGTGTCCGCCGCCAGCGTCACCGTGCAGGCGCCCGTCCCGGTGCAGGCGCCCGACCAGCCGTTGAAGGTGTGGCCCGCGGTGGGCGCCGCGGAAAGCGTGACCACCGTCCCGCTGGAGAAGCTGGCCGCGCAGCTGGCGCCGCAGCTGATGCCCGCCGGCGACGAGGTCACCGTCCCTGTTCCCGTGCCCGCCTTGCTCACCGCCAGGGCGTAGCGCTCGTCGATGAAGAAGTCGGCGTTGCTGGCGTCGGCAATGCTCGGCATCTGGTTGCTGGTGAGGCGCACCCGGTAATCCGCGCCGCGCACGAAGTCGGCCGGCACCGGCCAGCTGTAGCTGCCCGCTGCCAGCGGCGCCGCCGCCGCCAGCACCGCCACCGGCGCTCCCCCCTTCAGCAGCTCGACCTTCAGGTCCGTCCCCGGGCTCCCCGACGACGTCCACGTCACCGTCCCCGTCGTCCCCGGCCGCCACACCTCCCCACCGTTGGGCGAGGTGACGGTGAGGCCCATGGGCATGATGGTGAAGTTGGCGTCACTGGTGTCGGTGTAACTCGAGTTGATAGTGCTGGTCACTCGGATCCTATAGTCTGCCCCGACCGTTTGCGTCGACGGGACCAGCCATGAGTAGGACCCCTCACCCCCTATCCCTACGCTCGCTGCAGTTGTGAGGGTACGGTTCAGAGTACCGTTCTTCAACAGCTCGATCCGTACCGAGCTGCCCACCGTTCCGCGGAACCTCCAGCGGATGGTCTGCGTGCTTCCCGGAGGCCAGCCTTCTCCCCCCGCCGGCGAGACTACGGTGATCCCCGGGCCCTCGATGGTGAACGGCGCCGCGCTGGTGTCGCTCAGCCCTGCCACGCTCGTGGAGATCCGCATCCTGTAATCGTTCCCGCTCGCCAGGTTTACTGGCACCGTCCAGTAGAACGGAGAGCCCCAAACCGCCGCTGTGATCACGCGGTCCACGGTGTCGCCCCGGAGCAGCTCGAGCTTGAGCGGCGTGAGGGAACCGCGGATGTTGAAGCGGACCTCCTGGTAGGAGCCCACTCCCCAGGTCTCACCGCCATTGGGCCGGGTCAGCTCGAGACTGGGGGCGACAATGGTGAACTCGTAGCTGTCGGTCACGTCGCCGGGATCACCGACCACGCGAATACGAACTTGGTAATCGTTGCTCTCCGGCAGGTCTGGCGGAACCGTCCAGGTGTAGGTGTACTGCGAAGCCGAGACCGAGGCTGCGATCGGGCGATAGGGAACGCCGGCCTTGAGCAACTCCAGGCTGACATTCCCCAGCACCACTCCCGGCAGGATCGACCAGCGGATCTCCTCTGGCCGCCCAGCGGTCCACCGGGTACCGCTGTAAGGAGGATTCAGGTACAGCGACATCGCCCGGAAATCGGCGCTGACGGTCTTGTCCGTGTCCATCATCACGACGCAGTCGCCGGTGCCCGCGCAGGCGCCCGACCATCCCATGAACCGTCCGGGATCGCTCATCGACCATTTCACGCGGACCCTAGCGCCCTCCAGGAACCAGGCGCCCTGGTCGCATGGGGTTCCGCAGCTGATCCCGTACGGAGTGGAAGAAAGATAAGCGCGCCCGTTCCCCGTAGACTTCGCGGTAAGGCGGCGGAAGCTGCCGATGTGAAACTCCGGGCTGGTGTTGCTGTAGCGATCGGACCGCACCAGCGGGTTGACGGTGACGGTGACGGTGTAGTTCGGGGCCGGGGGAATGTCGCTGGGGACCGTCCAGTTCAACGATCCTGTGCCTCCCGTGCCAATAGGCATCGAATACTCGATCACCCTGCTCGACCCCGCCCCGTACAGCGTAACGCTCACGTCTGCATTGGACGGCAGGTCGGTGTAGGTCCAGCGGATGGTGTGTGTGCTGCCCGGCATCCACACCTCACCGAATGCCGGGCTGATGACCGTGATCCGTTGTTGTTGCAGGATGCTGAAATCCGCGTCGCTCTGGTCGCTAATGGCAGGGTTCGTGTTGCTCGTCACCCTCATGCGGTAGTCGTTGCCCTTTGGCAGATCGGGGGTGAGCGACCATGTGATCCCGCCCTGAGTCGGATCGTACGTGCCCGCCCCCGGCGTGCTGGTGGCGAGTGTGCGGAACAGGCTGCCCGCCTTCAGCAGTTCGACCCGGACATCGCCGACATTCCCGCCAACCAGCCACGTCACCGAACCTTGCCAACCCCGGTCGGAATACAGCACTTCTCCACCATTGGGGTAGTCCAGCCGGATGCCGCGACCGCAGCGGAAATCGCCGTCGCTAGTATCCGAGATGCTCGGGTCCCTCATGCTGCTGACGCGGATGCGGTAATCCATCCGCAGCGGGACTGACAGGGGATCCCAGACATAGGAACCGGCGCCTCCGGTGCCTGCCGGTACATCGGTAGCGATCAGGTGTTCCACCAGACCGCTGCGAAGTACCTCGAGCTTCAGCGGCCCGGGATCGCCCTGGTACGACCAGGTGATGGTCGAGCTGCACAGGGGTGGGAATTCCTTGCCATTGGGAGCAGTCACGATCACCCCGTCCGGACCATGCATAACCAGCGTCGCAACGGCTTCATTCGTGACTCCTCCGTACGTGGCCCTTACTCTCACCGTGTGCGGCCCGACGGGGGTGACGCCGGCCGTGGTGTGCACCTTCACCCAGGCCATCATGTAGTAGCTGGGACTCCAGCTGATCTCGAGGGAGGCGGGGACCTCGCACGTCAGTCCTGGGGACTCCGCCAGGCACTCCAGAGCGGCACGCGCGCCCGCGGGGCCGAAGATGGCGAGATCGAACATGCCAGTCTGCCCCTCCGGCACCGTCAGCACATCCGGCCGCAGGCGCATGCTGAAATTCCCCACGTACACCTGCGGAGCCACCGCACGGCGAAGGACGCGGCCACCGACGTTCGCGGACCCGAGGATGGTGATGCCGCGCACCCCTGGTAGCACGGTAGTGTCCGCGGAAAGCGTGATGGTGCTGGTCTCGTCGGGACCGACGACCGTGGGACTGGCCGAGCAGCTGTAGCCTGCCGGCAACTCCGATGCGCAATCGATGGTGACGGGAACATCGAGTCCGCTATATTCCACGTTCCTGATCCGCAGCTCGGTGGAACTTCCCGGCGGGAGGATCGCAGCCGTCGCGAGACTGACCGCATCCGTGACCAACGCGAAGTCCTTAACGTGGACTTTCAGCAACGGTTGGAGCTCCAGATTGACCTCACCGCAGCAGCCCGACCCGGCGGTGAAATGAGGCCTGAACGTGTAGCTCCCGCCCACCGAGCTCTCGGTGGCGGGAGCGGAGACCGTCAGGCGCAGCGGCAGCGGCATGCCATCCGGCAGGATGGGCCCAGGCGGATCCCAGTCGCAGGTCAGCGGACACCACAGGTTGATATCGGTCTCGAGGTCGTAACCGTTGTAAGGGGTGAACGTGATATCGAACGGTTCGCTCGATCCGCCGGCAAAGATCGTCTGCTCGGTGATGGCGCCCGGGATGACCGTGAAGCCCTTCACCGTGACCATCACCACGGCCTCGCGCAGCGCGCCTCCTCCGCTTGCCCAGGTGCGCACCCTTACCGGGTAGGTGCCCTCATAGGTATTGGCATGCGGACGTACGTTCACGTAGAAGGGGCGGGTGTCGGAACCCGCGTACGCGGATCCGTTCACTTCGCAGATACCGCCCGGCATGGCGCTGATGTCGCATGCGGTGTAGAGGTAGCTCGAGTACGATCCTACAGCTCGAACCGTGAACGGGATCCTCACCTGTGCGGTCGAATAGGCCGTCGCCGTTGCCGGTCCCGTCAGGGTGTAGTCCAACACGGAGAACGAGAGCGCGGCGGAACGGGTGAGCGTACCGTCGGAGCCGCTTACGGTGATGATGTAGTTGGCCGCGGGATCGCCGCCCGGCACTACGGTCAGGGTCGCGGTCGAGGGATAAGACGACACGCTCGGAGGCGAGATGCTGCAGGTGGGCCCTGGCGGGGCGACGGAGCAGCCCAAGGCTACCGTGCGGCTGTATCCGTCCTGCGGAAGTAACTCGACTGGGGTGCTGGTACCCACGCCCGGGAACCCCCGCAACCAGTCGGTCGTCTTCAGCGCAAAGTCCGGATTCGGGAGCACCCGCACGGTCAGCGGCAGGGTCTTCCTCCGGCTGTAGGAGTACGGGTACCCGGCAACCTCCAGCGGGTAGTCGCCGAGCGTTGTTCGATTACCCACCTTCACCGTGAGCGAGCTGCTGGCCGGGTGTCCTTCCGTCGGGTTCACCCACAAGGGGTTGAGGCGGCACTCCGAGAAGGGCAGCGCCAGCCAGCAACCCAGGTTGATGGTGTCGTTCAGCGGGCCGAGCGCGACCACCGGGATGGAGAATGGCGCCGACGTGCTGCCGTTGAGCACCTCCACCACTGACGTGGGCAACGTGCCGAATTCGAAATCTTTCACGCCCAGGGTGACCGCCACTTCGTCGCTCTGCGGTGGGTCGGTGTTGGTGGCGCGCAGGCTGAAGCGGTGCACGCCCGGGGTGCTCGAGGTGACGGTGATGGAGAAGGGTGTCCCGTCCGGTGAGGGCGTCACCGTGGCCGCGGAGCAGGTGACCGGCACATCGCCGGCACACGTGATCTCGGCCGAGCCGGCGTAGCCGTACGCCGAGCGGATCTTGCCGGTGAAGGTCACCGGATTAGCGACGAAGGTGCTCAGCTCGGGGTTGGTGACGGTCATCCGGAAGGTGGGTCCGGAGGCCTGCCAGAGCAGTGACGTGCCCGACCGCAGGCTGGGCTCCAGGAACGAGAAGGGCAAACCCTCATGCGGAGCCACCTGCAGGCCTACGCTCGCCGAGCCTCCACGGTCATGCCAGTCGCCGGAGGTCTCGGCGAACTCGACGTCCGCATAGTTGAACCACACGTCGCTCGTCGCTTCCGAAAAGACCACCTGGAACTTGATCCGCATGGAGGTGTCGGTGCGCGTGTCGTAATGCTGGATGTCGCGCCACTCCACCACGAGTTCGCGGTTGGGGGCGGTGCCCACCGCCGCCCAGTACACGTTCTGGGCGGCGGTGGCCACCGGGTAGAGGTCGTCCCAGAAGGGGGCGATGATGGTGTATCCCAGGGCCGAGGGGAGG
>CAYTPH010000025.1:0-16698 GCA_964439635.1 uncultured Terriglobales bacterium | reverse complement strand
GCTCGGCGTTCATCTTCATGACCTCGTAGATGCCGACGCGCCCGCGCACCCCCTTGCCGTTGCACTCGCCGCAGCCGCGGCCCTTGTAGATGGTCGTGCCCTTCTCCATGCCCATGAACTCGCAGGTGGCGTCGTCGGCCTGCATGGGCTCCTTGCAGTTCTGGCAGAGGCGGCGCGCCAGGCGCTGGGCCATGACCCCGATGGTGGACGACGACACCAGGAAGGGCTCGATGCCCATCTCGCCCAGGCGGGTGAACGACCCGGCGGCGTTGTTGGTGTGCAGGGTGGTGAAGACCAGGTGTCCGGTGAGCGCCGCCTCGACGGCAATGTGCGCCGTCTCTTTGTCGCGGGTCTCACCCACCAGGATGACGTCGGGGTCCTGGCGCAGGAAGGCGCGCAGGATGCGGGCGAAGTCCAGCCCGATGTCCTTGTTGGCCTGGATCTGGTTGACCCCGGCCAGGTCGTATTCGATGGGGTCTTCGGCGGTGGAGATGTTGATGTTGGGGTCGTTGATCTCGGCCAGCGCCGAGTACAGCGTGGTGGTCTTGCCGGAGCCGGTGGGCCCGGTGACGAACATGATGCCGTAGGGCTGGTTGATGAGCTCGCGGATGAGCTTCAGCACCTCGGGGTGGGCGACCACCTTGTCCAGGCCGAGCATGGTGTTGCTCTTGTCGAGGATGCGCATGCAGATCTTCTCGCCCCACTTGGCGGGCACGGTGGAGACGCGGAAGTCGATGGGCTTGCCCTCCATGTTCACCGAGATGCGCCCGTCCTGCGGCAGCCGCTTCTCGCTGATGTCCAGCTTGGACAAGATCTTTAGTCTTGATATCAATCCCAGCTGCACCTTCTTGGGCAGGTTCTGGACGGTCTGCAGCATGCCGTCGATGCGGAACCTTACCACCACATCCTTCTCCATCGGCTCGACATGAATGTCGCTGGCGCCTTTTTTGATGGCGAGGCCGAGGATGGAATTGCCGAGGCGGATGATGGGGGCGTCCTCGGAGGCATTCATCAGGTCCTGCTTGTTGTCGGAGACCTGGGCGGAGAGGTCCTCGGCCATCTGCAGGTCGCGGATGAGCTCGGACTGGAGGAGGTCGATGACGTTCTCCGGCGACTTGGGGACGTCGATGCTGCCGGTAGCCTTGGAGGGCTCGGGCTCGTCCTTCTTCATGAGCTGCGGGTAGGTGGTGCTCATGAAGCGCTTGAAATCGTCCTCGGTGACCACCACCGGCTCGACCAGGACGCCTTTGATGATGCGGCGGATGTCGTCCAGGGCGATGAGGTTGTTGGGGTTGACCATGGCCAGGGTGAGGCGGTTGTTGGCGAAGGCCACGGGGATGATCTTGTGCTGGATCATCATGGTCTGGGGCAGCAGCGCCAGGACGCGGGGGTCGAAGCTCATCTTGGCCAGGTTGAGGTACTCGATGCCGACCTGCTGGTTGCCGGCTTCGACGCGCTCGGCCAGGATGGTGGTGAGGGCCAGGCCGATCTTGGGGAACTTCATGATCAGGTCCTGGAAGTCGGCCTGCTCCAGGACGGCGCAGGTGGTGGGCTGAGAGGTGGTGACGGTGGCGGTGCGGGGCTTGCCGGTGAGCAGCGACATCTCGCCGAAGTTCTGGCCGGGCCCCATCTCGGTGAGCAGGAAGTCGATGCCGGTGTTGGGGTCCTTCTTGCGGACGTCGACCTTGCCGGCGGTGATGAAGAACATGCTGGTGCCCGGGGCACCTTCGCGGACGATGACCTGGTGGGGGGGGAAGTCGCGGCGCTTCATGCGCTTGACCACTTGCTCGCAGTCGGGGATGGAAAGGGCGCTGAACAGCTTGATGCGCTGCAGGAAGTGCTGCGGCGGGGCGGCGGCAGCGGCGGCGTCGCCAGTGGTCGGTGTGGCCATCGGGAACCTCGTTCGGAGACGATCTTTCGGGGGAGCGGCGGGATTATATCGCGAGACTAGGGGAAGCTCAGCGGCTAAAGCCGGGTTCTTAGGGCCGCGGGTCGGAGACCCGCGGCCCCACAGCCGGCGAGCGGAGCCTACTGCACCACCAGGGTCACGGTGACGGTCGAGGTGGTGGTCCCGCCGGCGCCGCGGACTGTGACGGTGTAGGTGCCAGGTTCGGTGCCCGGCGGCGGGGGTGGTCCACCGCCGCTTCCGGCACCGCCGCAGGCCTGGAACAGGCCAGCCAGCAGAACGACGCCCAGCAGATGACAGGCGATGCGCACCGCCGGCCGTCGCCGCGTCCGGAAACCCACGACGAAGAGCAGGGCCGCCGCGAGCATCCAGCCGAGCGCCCACCCGGGTGGAGGCGCAACCCTGAGTCCGGCGGCGGTGATCGCCGCTCCGGCCGTAGTGCGAATGCCCAGCTGGGAGGTGGCGGGGGAGCCGCCGGGAGTGACCGAAGGCGGCGTGAAGATACAGGAAGAGCGGCTGGGGAGGCCGAGGCAGGAGAAGGTGACGGGGTCGGTGAAGGAGCCGCCTTGCGGAGTAACGGTGATGGTGTAGGTGGCGGTCTGCCCGCGGGCCACGGTGACGGTGGTGGGATTGGCGGACACGGTGAAGGTGGCGGTGCTGGTGGTGGCCGAGAAGTTGAAGGTCGCCGGCCCGTACTGCGAGTTATTGAAGCCGCCGACCATGAAGTGATACGTGGTCCCGGCAGTCAGCGCCAGCCCGGCGATGCGCGAGGGCCCGCCGGGGGTGCCGACGCCGTCGTCGTCGCAGGCGACGCTGACGAACGACCCGGGATTGCCTGTCCAGATGGACAGGATGGTGTCGTAGGCGCTGCCGGCGGTGTCGGCGGTGATGGTGGTGTTGGCGGCGGGAGTGAAGCGGTACCAGATAGTGCGGAAGACGCCGGCGGTGATCCCGGAGGTGCAGGGCAGCGGGGGCAGGGGATCGCCGGCTCCGCGGCTGGCCAGGGTGGTGTCCTGGTGGTCGGTAAAGGGGTTGCCGACGACGGTGATGGCGCCGCCAAAGTCGTCGTTGGGCGGCGCCGAGCCCACCTGGAACTGGGCGGCCGCCGAGGCGCCTCCTCCGGGCGCGGGATTGACGGCGGTGACCTGGACGGTGCCGGGGGCGGTCACGTCCGAGCCGGGGATGGGAACGGTGATCTGGGTGGGGGAGACCAGGATGGCGCCGGTGGTGCGCGGGTTGCCGCCGAACCAGACCTCGGTGACGGGTGCGCTTCCGACCGTACCCAGGAAGTTGCCGCCATCGACCGTGAGGGTGAAGCCCTGGCCGTCGGCGGGGTGCGATGTGGGGGAGATGGAGGTCAGGGTGGGAGTCACGTTGGTGGTGGCGAAGCGCACCACGTTGGTGGTGTCGGGCGCTTGCGCCGGGTCGAAGACCGTCACCGGCCGGAAGCCAGCCGTGGCCAGGTCGGCGTCGGCGACCTCGGCGGTGACTCGCGTGGGACTGACGAAGGTAGTGGGCCGCGGGCTGCCATCCCAGTGCACCACCGAACCGGCGCTGAAGCCGAGCCCGTCCACGGTGAGGGTGAGGGCGGCGCTACCGACGGGCGCCGAGTTGGGGGTGATGGTGCTGAGGTTGAAGGTGGGGGTGAAGTTCTCCAGATGGATGTCCCACATGCTGCGGCCGTGGGTGGAGGCGCGCAGGGTGCGGGAGAGGCGGTGCAGCCGCAGCCCAAGGACGGCGACGTTGGGGAAGCCCGAGCCCAGGGGAGACCAGCTGGCTCCGTCGTCGGCGCTCTCGAACACGCCCACGTCGGTGCCCACGTAGAGAGCGCCGGGAACGTCGGGATCCACCACGATGTCGTTCACCGGGGTATTGGGCAGAGCGCCGGGGCCGGTACCGCTGATGTCGCTCCAGTTGAGCCCGCCGTCGGTGGTCTTGAAGACGTGTCCCTTGCTGTCGTCGAATCCGGAGAAGCCGGAAAAGGTGGCGTAGGCGGTATCGCCGCTGGGACTGCGGGGATCCACGGCCACCATGGCGACCAAGCGGCCGGGGAGGCTGGAGGTGGTCAGGTCGGCCCATAGCGCGCCGGTGCCGGCGCCGGCGTTCACCGTGCGCTGGATGCGGCCGTCGCTGGTGCCGACGTACACCACGTCGGAGTTTGCGGGGGCCACGGCGAGGGTGCGGATGTTGGCTCCGCCCGAAACCCGCGGACAGCCGCTGGCGCTGCCAGTCCCGGTCAAATCACCGGAGATGGCGCGCCAGTTGCCGGCGCCGTCGAGGGTCTGCCAGACGCGGCAGGTCCCGAAGTAGAGGCGGTTGGGCAGGCTGGGGTCGATGACCAGCGGCGGGATGAAGGCGCCGCGCTCGGTGGCGCTGTTGGGGAGGCCGTTCTGGGCCAAAAAGATGGAGGTCCCGCCATTGATGGTCTTGGCGACGCGGATGCGCTGGCACGCCGCATAGGCGGTGAGCGGGAAGACCGGGTCGATGGCCGTCCACCCGCCATCGCCGCAGGTGCCGAGCAGCCTCCATTCCAGGGTTCCGGTGTACTTCAGGGTGCCGTTGTCCTGAGTCCCGCCGTAGGTAATGCTGGGGTCCGTGGGGTGGATGGACAAGCCGGGATAGAACTGAAGCATCCCCAGGTCCTGGTTCAGGTTGATCCAGTCGGGAGGAGAGGTGGGCGTGGCCAGGTCGGTGCGCCAGACACCGCCGTCGTTGCCCAACACGAAACGGACGCCCGCGGGGGTGGAGACGATATCCATGGCGTGAATGTCGGCATGCAGTTCCTGGCCGTTGGGTCCGACGCCGGCGGGAGTCCAGGTGATGCCGCCGTCGGTGGTCCAGGCCAGGTACTCGGTCACGGCCGAGCCGCCGGCATAGACGACGTTGGGGTCATCGGGGTGGACGCGGATCACGTGGTCGTACCAGCACTGCGGTGAGCAGTAGGTGGGCACTCCTCCCGCGCCCACGGGGAGTTCGTTCCAGGTGGCGCCGCCGTCGGTGGTCTTCAGGAAGGCGAGCAGCGATCCGCTGGCCTGGTTGGAGATTCCCGCGTACAGGATGAGGGGCTGGCTGGGGGCAATGGCGATCTCGACCCGGCCGATGCTGGCGGCGGGAACGGTGGAAGGAATGGCCTGGCGGGTCCAGGTCAGGCCCCCGTCCACCGATTTGTAGATGCCGTTATCGGGGTCGTTGGCGGTTCCGTCGGTCCCGAGCGCGGCATAGGCGATGAGGCCGCCCGCCGCCGGCGAAGGATCGAACAGCACCTCGGTCCCGGCCGCACCGGGTAATACTTCGGTCCAGCTCACGCCGCCGTCGGCGGAGCGGTAGATACCGGAGGAGCAGCCCCCATCGGTCGTCTGGAAAAGGAGCACGCCGGCGAGCAGGACGTTGGGAACGCCGGGCTGGATGGCCAGGGAGCCGATGCGCGCCCCGCCCCCGGGATTGAATCCCGAACTGAAAGGCCCCACGAACGAGGTGGGTGAACCCGCAGGGCAGCTTGGGTGCGGCGTCACGCTGCCCGGGATAGCCCCCAACTGCGCCCAGGTGGCGGCGCCGTCGCTGGACTTGAGGATGCCGGCGCCGTAGTAGCTGACGTTGCTGTTCACGGCCTCGCCGGTGCCGGCGTAGATCACCTGGCAAGGGCCGGAGGGACCGCAACTGGCGGGGCTCTTGTCCAGCACCAGGGAGCCAATGGCCAGGGAAGGCTGGTGGTCCGTCAGCGGGGCCCAGGTGGTCCCGCCGTCGGTGGTCTTCCAAATCCCGCCCTGCGCGCCTCCGATGTAGATGGTGTCGAGGTGAGTAGGATCGACGGCGACGGCGGCAGTGCGCCCCGCCCACGCCCCACTGGTCGGCTCGCGGCTGTCGGCGGGCTTGGGCCCGATGAAGGTCCACGGTCCCGAGGTGAGGGAGGGGGAGAGCAGGCCGGAAGCGGCGCGCCGGGAGCGCCGGCGCTCCATGTCGCGGACCCGCTCGACCGCCCGCAACCGGGCACCCGCGGGGATGTGGCCCAGTGGGTAAGCGCGCTGCTCGTAGAACCAGAGTTCGCGCTCGCGGATGTCTTCCGCCTCGCCGGCCTCTTCATCTGCCTGGCTGCCGGTGGCTGCCCGCCGGTCCTCGTCTTCCGGTGCCGTGGCCCTGGTTTGCGCCGCGAGGGGGGGCGCCAGAAGAAGGATGGCAATAATCGCAATGAGAACCGATACAAGCTGACGGTACGGCTGCATTCCGTTCCTCCGATCAGGTTGCGTGATGCGGGTCCGCGCTCGGGCCGAAGCCCGCGCTCCATCCAGCCGGCCCCACCCGACCGAGTGCTCCTCTCGCCGTCACCTCACACTTAGCTTGTCGGCATGAGTCTGTCCCTCAGGGCGTGGCGCTCAACACTCTGGCCCTCTCGGATGCGGCTCCTGGAGCCGCACGATGGCTGGGTTGCAGCGAATGAGCAGGATGATGCAGGGAGCGGCACGGCTGAAGGCGTGCCCCTGCGAGGACCTGTCGGCGCTGGGCGCCGACGCCGCGGGTCAGAGACCCGCGGCCACACAGCCGGCCCTGAAGGCTCGGGGCGCTGGCGCTACTAGTCGGCTGCGGGCAATGGGCCGGTGCGCTCGACCCGGGGTCCCTTGCCCGGAGGTCCCCAGGCAAGGCCGGTGACGCTGCCGTCAGGGCCGCGCTCGATCTTCACCTCTTCGTAGTCGTTCACGCAGAAGAAGGCATCGGGGCCGGTGGGCAGGAGGACACGGTCGCCGAAGCGGGCAAGGCGGCCGTCCGGGGCAAAGCGCAGGGGGATGCCGGTGGCGAATCCCAGCTTGTACAGGCCTTCAAGGGCGGCGCGCTGGGCGGCGGCCGGAGGGACGATCGTGGGGCGGGGAATGGTGGGCGGGGGCACATTCTCGCCGGCGGCGAGGCGCGGAAGGTCGCGGCGCATGGCATCGGCGGCGCCGGAATAGACGTTGGCGGTGTAGATGACGGTGACGTCGGTGTCCTTGTAGTAGTCGGCGTAGGCGCGGTAGCCGTTGGTGATGCCGCTCCAGCGGATGCCCTTTTCCGATTGCCACTCCTTTTCCGGGGCGCCGAGGTACTTGCCCTGGCGCAGGTGCTGCATGACGCGGAAGATGTCGCGCGGAGTCATGTAGGCGGAGCCGGCGCCGACCAGGAAGGAGACGTCGCGGAAGGGCGTGTGCTCGCGGGGAGTGGTGGGCTGGTAGCTGATGGCGCGGCCGGGCAGGGCCTGGACGCGGTCGGCGACGGCGACCGAGCGGGTGACGCCGGCGGGGCGGAAGACGATCTGCTCCACCAGGTCGGCGTAGGAGGCGCCGCCGGCAATCTCCAGCACGCGGGCCAGCACGGTGTAGCCGCCGGAGCTGTAGCTCTCCTTGCTGCCGGGATCGAAGTCGAGGGGACGGTTGGCGGCCAGGCGGACCATGTCGGCGGCGGTGTAGGGGCGGGTCTGCGCTTCTTCGGGAATGATGCGGTGAGGAATGCCGGCCTGGTGCTCCATCAGGTGGGCGATGGTGATCTGGTCGCCACGGGGGAAGTTGGGGAGATATTTCGAAAGCTTGTCGGACTCCGAGAGCTTGCCCTGGGCGATGAGATGGCGGGCGACGATGCCGGTGAGCGGCTTGGTGATGGAGGCGACGCAGAAGCGGGTGTCGGCGGTGACCGGGACGCCGAGCTCGAAGTCAGCCTGGCCCCAGGAGCGCTCGTAGATGACCTTGTCGCTCTTGGCGATGAGCAGGGAGCCGGAGAGCTGGTCGGCATCGGCGAAGGGCTTGGTGTAGGCGTCGAGCTTGCGCGTGAGGTCGGAGGCGAGGCTGGGGAGGGCAAGCAGGAGCAGCAGGGGAAGCAGGATGCGCGTCTTCATGGAAGGGGGATTGTAGCGGGGCGTGACCGCACGGATGTTCGGATTGTGACGAAATGCGGTGAGAGGGGGCCGGCGGAGCTCCTCAGCATGTAGCGCAAGAAAGCAGGTCCCTCACGGCTGAAGCCGTTCGGGATGACACCCTTCAGCAGCAATCCCCACCTGCCGGATCATGTTCCTGACGGCTGGCTGAAGGCTAATGGCTGAGGGCTGACGGCTGTGCTATAGTGCCCGCGTTCCAAGCTCCCCCTCTGGCCAGTTTCATGAGCACAACCGCGAAAGCGTCGGCGCCGGTGGGATACCGCGCCCTGCCCATGGTGGTGTATTTCGACGGGGACGTGGTGTGCCGCGACCTGGCGGTGGGCGGCCCCACCTACCGCCGCATTTCGTTCGAGAAGCTGGACAGCTCGGCGGCGGGGCAGGCGCGGGTGCTGCTGACCTCGTCGGAGCGACTGGTGCGCGAGCACTACGACCAGCTGCGCGATCCCCACGTGCGCATCATCGCGGTCACCACCGACCGCTTCAAGGACCCGCGGCTGGACGCCGCCGTCTACTCCTACCTGCCTCCGGGGACGCCGGCAGCGCTCTTCGAGCGCATGCTGGAGAACGCCGTCGACCACATCCACCTGCTGGCTACCCGCATGGACGTGGCCGAGCGCCTGGCCGATGCCACCCGCGAGATCCACGAGCTCAACCAGATCGGCGCCGCCCTCTCCGCCGAGCACGACACCGGCAAGCTGCTGGAGATGATCCTGACCAAGTCGCGGCAGATCACTCAGGCCGACGCCGGCTCGCTCTACCTGGTGGAGGCGGTCGAAAGCAAGCTGCCCGAGGGCAAGATCAAGGACGAGCGTAAGGAGCCGCGCAAGCGCATGCGCTTCAAGCTGGCGCAGAACGACAGCCTGGCGGTGCCCTTCCGCGAGTCCACCATGGAGATCAGCAAGAAGTCCATCGCCGGCTACGTGGCCCAGACGGGTGAGCCGGTGCGCATCGAGGACGCGTACCACCTCCCCGACGACGTCCCCTATTCCTTCAGCCACAAGTTCGATGAGGATTCCGGATATCGCACCAAGTCCATCCTGGCCGTGCCCATGCAGAACCCGAAGGGCGAAGTGGTGGGGGTGGTGCAGCTCATCAACGCCAAGCGGGAGTGGGCGGCCAAGCTGCAGTCCGCCGAGGCGGTGGAAGACCAGGTGGTGGCCTTCACCATGCGCCAGCAGGAGATGGTGACCTCGCTGGCCAGCCAGGCGGCCGTGGCCTACGAGAACAGCCAGCTCTACGAGGCCATCCAGAAGCTGTTCGAGGGCTTCGTGAAGGCTTCGGTCATCGCCATCGAGGCGCGAGACCCCACCACCAGCGGCCACTCCTTCCGCGTCGCCAACCTGACGGTGGCCCTGGCCGAGGCGGTGGACCGGGCGGAAGAAGGCCCGTTCGCCCCCGTGCACTTCTCGCGCAACGAGATGAAGGAGATCCGCTACGCCTCGCTGCTGCACGACTTCGGCAAGGTCGGGGTGCGCGAGGAAGTGCTGGTCAAGGCCAAGAAGCTGTACCCGGCGCAGATGGACCTGATCGCCCAGCGCTTCGAGTTCGTCAAGCGCACCCGCCAGACCGAGGTGCTGGACGCCAAGCTGAAGTACGTGCTGGAGCGCGGCCGCGACAAGTTCCTGGAGGCGCTGCCGGAGTTCGACCAGAAGCTGGCGGAGGAATTGAAGGAGCTGGACGATTTCCTGGCGCTGGTGGTGAAGTCGAACGAGCCCACGGTGCTGCCCGAAGGCAGCTTCGACATGCTGGTGGACATCGCCGCGCGCGACTACCTGACCTTCGACGGCGAGCCGCGCCGCCTGCTGAACGACGACGAGGTGCGCCTGCTCTCCATCCGCAAGGGCTCGCTGGACGACTCGGAGCGGCTGCAGATCGAGTCGCACGTGGTGCACACTTACAACTTCCTGCAGCAGATCCCGTGGACGCGCGAGATCCGCAACATCCCCGGCATCGCCCGCGGCCACCACGAGAAGCTGAACGGCAAGGGGTACCCCTACAAGCTGTCGTCGGCGGAGATCCCGCTGCAGACCCGCATGATGACCATCAGCGACATCTTCGACGCGCTCTCCGCCAGCGACCGCCCCTACAAGAAGGCGGTGTCGCAGGAGCGCGCCCTGGAGATCCTGGGATTCGCCGTCAAGGACCAAGAGCTGGACCCGCAGCTCTTCCAGGTGTTCACCGAGGCCAAGGTCTTCGAGCGCTGGAAGATCGAGCCGTTCCCGTACTAGCCGGCGGTCGTCGGTCGGCAGTCGTCAGCAAAGACCCCTTACGCGATTACAATCCCTGCATGTCCATCACGCTGAACGTGTACGGCAAGCGGCTGCTCAAGCGGGAGGAGCTGGCCTCCGGGATGGCGGAGCTGCCCGAGCCTTGGGAGCTGCGCTTCATCCGCGACTGGGACACGCTCGCCTTCGACAAGGGCGGGCCCATGGGCTCGCAGATGATCTCCGGCTGGCACCGCGATTCCGGGCGCGCCAAGGAGGCGCGCCAGGCCTTCGACAAGAAGGACCGCGGCAAGCTGCGCCAGCTCTTCGAGGCCAACGTCTACGGCAGCGTGCACCTCTACCTCACCGATGCGGCGGCCGAGGACTGGCCGGCGCAGAGCGACCCCGAGTTCCTGGAGAGCGTCCCGAAGGAGCACCGCGCGGCGGTCAAGGCCTCCACTCACTGGTATTCGCTGGAGACCTACGCCAGCCGCAACGACCGCGGCTTCGAGCTGCAGGAACAGATGTGGGTGCTGCTCGGCATCCTCACCGACGGCGTGCTCGAGGACCCCCAGGAAGGCGAGTGGGAGGCAGCCGCCGGTGAGGAAGAAGACTAGCCAGCACTCCACCGATTTCCCGCCGATATGTCCCCGCTCGTAATCTGACCGGGTTACGATGTCTGAATGCTGAGCAAACGTCTGGGCGACACCTACGTTCTGCGGTTCGAGGACGGTGAAGAGGCCGCCGCCGGCCTGCTGGAGTTCGCCGAACGAGAGAAGACCGCCGCCGCCCACTTCCGCGGCATCGGCGGCTTCCGCCAGGCCACCCTCGCCTTCTACGACCTGCAAGGCAGGCACTACGACAGCATCCCGGTCCGCGAGCAGGTGGAGGTGGTGTCGCTGCTGGGCAACGTCTCGATGTACGAAGGCAAGCCTCGCGTCCATGCCCACGCGCTGCTCAGCCGCCGCGACGGCACGGCCATCGGCGGGCACCTGCTGGAAGGGCACGTCCGGCCCACGCTGGAGGTATTCGTCACCGTTCTCCCGGGCAAGCTGGAACGGCGGAGGGACGGCGACTGCGGCCTGCCCCTGCTGGAGCTGCGCTGATGGCGCGCCGCGTCCCGCCACGGACCCGCGGCATGCGGCGGTTGCGCGCCGAAGCCTCCGTGCTCTCCCGCACCGCCTGGCTGCCGGCGCAGGAGGTCCTGTACAGCGAGACGGCCGGCGGTGCCACCCTCATGCTGGCCACCGTCGCTGCCCTGGTGTGGGCGAACTCACCCTGGTCGCAGAGCTACTTCGACCTGTGGAAGACGCCCATCGTCTTCGACCTCGGCATCTTCGAACTCCGCAAGGACGCCCACCACTGGATCAACGACGGCCTGATGGCCATCTTCTTCTTCGTCGTCGGGCTGGAGATCAAAGCAGAGCTGGTGAACGGGGCGCTGTCATCGCTGCGGCGGGCGGCACTGCCCATGGTGGCCGCGCTCGGCGGCATGCTGATGCCCGCGGGCATCTATCTGCTGCTCAACTACGGCGGCGAGGGCAGCCGCGGCTGGGGCGTCCCCATGGCCACCGACATTGCCTTCGCTGTCTCCGTGCTGGCGCTGCTGGGGCAGGGCATCCCGCCGGGGCTGCGCGTGTTCCTGCTGGCGCTGGCGGTGGTGGACGACATCGGCGCCATCCTGGTGATCGCGCTGTTCTACACCGAGAGCATCTCCTGGCCGGCGCTGGGGGCCGCGGCGGCCCTGTTCCTGCTGCTCGGGGTTCTGCGCCGGCTGGGGGCGCGCAGCCTCCTGCCCTACATCGTGCTGAGCGTGCTGTTCTGGATGGCGGTGCTGAAGTCGGGCGTGCACGCCACCATCGCCGGCGTGATCCTCGGCATCTCCGCGCCGGTGGAGCCCGCGGTCTCGCATGAGCAGTTCGCGGAGCGAGCGCGCAAACTGCTGGAGCGCTTCCGCCGCGCCCACCAGGAGGGCGACGAGGAGAACGCCGAGGCCGCCGTCGGGCAACTGGAGGAGCTCACCGTCCTGTCGGAATCCCGCGCCGAGCGCCTGCAGCGCAAGGCCAGCCCGTGGGTGAACTACCTCGTGCTGCCGCTGTTCGCGCTGGCCAATGCGGGAGTGGTGCTCAGCGCCGACGCCGTGCGGCAGGCGGTGAGCAGCCCCGTGACCCTGGGCATCGTGCTCGGCTTGCTGGTGGGGAAACTGGTGGGGTGCGCCGGCTTCTCCTGGCTGGCGGTGCGCGCCGGGCTGGCGGAGATGCCGCCGGGCGTCGGCTGGTCCCACGTGCTCGGGGCGGGCATGCTGGCCGGGATCGGCTTCACCGTCTCGCTGTTCATCTCCGGGTTGGCGTTCACCGAGCCCAGGATCGTGGATGAGGCGAAGCTGGGGATCCTGGCGGCGTCGGTGCTTGCCGGCCTGGTGGGCTATCTCTTTCTGCGTGCCCGGGTGAAAGCCGAGCCCGCCTGATCCCGTGCCGGGCATCCTCAAGCTCTTCACGTAAACCTCACCACGGATCGCCACGGATCAACACGGCGGAGAAAGCTCCGGCCACCCGGGAGGTCCGCGTGGATCCGTGGCCAGCCTTTGGAAAACGTTCTCGGCGGGCGGAAATAGGGCTACAATCCCGCCCATCATGAGAACCAAGCTGGCATTCCTTCTTCTCGTCTTGGGGACGACGGCCCTGGGCCAGAATGCGAAGCGGGAGCCGGTCTCCATCGGCCAGGAACCTCTGTACAAGCTGGTGCTGGAGAACCCGCGGGCGCGCGCCCTGGTGGCCGAGATCCCCGCCGGCAAGACCACCACCTTCCACCGCCACGACGCCGATTACGTGCTGATCACGCTGGCGCCGGCGACCATCGTAGAGCGGCTGCCGCGGCGGCCGGCCCGGACCTCAAAGTTCGCCCTGGGCGAGACCCAGCTGATCGGCGGCGGCCTGGCGCACACGCTCACCAACCGCGGCGCCACCGACTACCGCGCCCTCTTCGTCGAGTTGCTGGGCGGCGGTAACGAACCGCCGCCCAAGCCCGCGGCCCGGCGCCGTAATCCCTGCCTCTATCCCGCCGGCGGGATCACCGACAAGTGTCCGGGCACCTTCGGCCACACCCGCAAGTGGAAGGACGCGGTCATCACCGTCCACCAGATGGCGCCGGGCAGCAGCATGGCCCGGCACACCCACAAGGGCGACCACCTGGCGGTCGCCATCACCCCGCTCAGCCTGAAGAGCGAGGTGGAGGGGCGGCAGGCCGCGCACCTCACCCAGCAGCCCGGCGACGTGGTCCTGGTGAAGGGCGGCATGACCCACACCCTCACCAATACCGGACAGCAGCCGGCGCGGTTCGTCACCATCGAGTTCGAATAGGGAAAGCTTATGAGAACAGCCATCATTGTCTGCCTGGCGGTGCTGGCGGCCTGGGCCGCCACCTCCGTCCCCGTGGAACAGGAGCCCCACCACAAGCTGGTGCTGGAGAACCCGCACGTGCGCGTGTTCCTGGCCGAGGTTCCGGCGCGGCAAGCCACCGAGATGCACCGCCACGAGCGCGATTATCTGGGCATCTGGCTGACGGAGGCGCGCACCAGCATGCTGGTGGAGGGCAAGACCGCCACCCTGCCGGCGCAGCAGCGCCTGGGCCAGGTGTCGTTCGTCCCCGGCGGCTTCGCCCACGAGGTCCGCAACGACGGCCCCGAGGCCTTCCGCAACATCGCCATCGAGCTCAAGCATCCCCAGGGCACGATGACCAAGGGCGGCCGCAAGAGGTCGAAGTACTGCAACCCCGGCTCGAAGAGCGTCTGCGTCGAGGAGGCCTACCTGTTCTGCACCCAGCAGGTGTGCGTCTCCGACGTCACCATGGACGCGGGCGCCGTCACCATGAAGCACCGCCACAGTACGCCCCACATGCTGGTGCCGCTCTCCGATATGGAGATCACCGACCAGGTGGTGGGCCAGGGCGAGGTGGTGCGCTCGGAGAAGAGCGGCGGCGTCGTCTACCTGAACGAAGGCATCGACCACCAGCTCACCAACACCGGCAAGAAAGCCACCCGCTTCATCGTGGTGGTGTGGCGATGAAGTAGCGCGGTTTCATCTTTCACACCCGCATCGAGAAGACTCACCACGGATCGCCACGGATCAACACGGCTGAAAGGGGAAATCCGTGAATATCCGTGTGGATCCGTGGTGAGGTTTTGAAGACCGCTCCCCCGTCATGCTGTTCCATTCTCCGAACAAAACCAGTCTGCCCGCGACACGCAGCCCGCATCTGGTATACACAGATGTCTGCGATGCGCCGCCTTCTCGCGATCGTGCTGATGCTCTCCGCTGCCGCCGCCGCCCAGCAGGCGCGCAAGCCGGCACGGCGCAACGTCCTGCCGCAGCGTGCTGAGTCCCGCGCGCCCGAGCTGCTCTCCGAGCCCCACCACCGCAAGCTCTACGAGGACGCCGACGTGCGCGTCTTCGTCCTGGAGTTGCCGCCGGGGGCCAGCACCCGCCGGCATTGGCACGAGCTGCCGTCCCTCACCGTCGCCCTCGAGGACGCGGACATCTCCATCTCCGGCAAGATCACGCCCGGCCGCATGCAGCTCGGCCCCGGCCAGGTGCAGGTGGGCAAGGGCGGCGCCGAGCAGGAAGAGAAGAACGAGGCGGCGCAGCCGCTGCGCGCCCTGGTCATCGAGCTGAAGCACGGCCTGGGCGAGGACGACGTGCTTTGCGGTCTGGACCAGCCGCCCTGCAAGGGCGCCTACGTGGGCGGCGAGTTGAAGGTCGGCACCTACGCCGTCAGCCCGCTGTTCGAGACCCGCGACCTGAAGCTGGCGGAGACCACCATCGATCCCGGGGTGTCGGTCACCCGCGAGGCCCACAACGGCGGCTACTTGCGCATCCCCATCACGCCCGGGCGGGTGGCGGAGACGGTGGACGGCGGCGAACCCTTCGATTCCGCGATGCGCCCGGGGACCATCGTGGCCGTCGTCCCCGGCCGCAGCACACTCACCAATCGCGGTGACCAGGTGCTGCGCTTCCTGACGCTGGAGTGCAAGCACCCGTAGGGCTCGCGCCAGCTGGCTTCTTCGTGAACATCCCGAGCGCAGCGAGGGAGCGCCAAGAAAGCAAAGCCAAGACCATTCGTCACAAATATCTGCCACTCTGTCCCATGTGGGTGTAGGATGCGCCCCACTTTTTGGTCGAGGTGAGGATGATGAGCCCCCGTCCTGTCACCTTCTCTTTAATATTGGTGTGTGCCCTCTCGGTTGCGGCGGCGCAGCAGGTTCCGGCGGAGAAGCGCGGCTTCCTGGCCAGCAAGGCGGTGCCGCGGGTCGCCGACCTGCGCCAGGAACCGAACCACCGCCTGGTCTTCGAGAACCACCACCTGCGCGCCTTCCGCCTGGACCTGCCGCCGGGTGCGGCCACCGCCCGCCATCCCCACGCGCACGCCTGGCTGATGGTCGCGCTCGACGAGGGAGAGGTGGTCCTCGGCGAGGGCGCCCGCGCCCAGCGCACCCAGCTGCGCCCCGGGCAGATGCAGGTGGTGGTCGGCGACAGTGCCCGGCAGGAACGCAACCCCGGCCCCTCGCCCTTCCGCAGCCTGGCCATCGAGCTCCGCCATGGGCTGGAGGAAGAAGAGGTGTTGTGCGGGCTCGGTGCTGCGCCCTGCCAGGCCGTGGTGGAGACCGACCCGCGCCGCGGCGGCTACTCTGTGGCCACGCTGTTCGAGACTTCGCGGGTGCGGGTGCGCGAGACCGTGCTCGACGCCGGCGCGGGCTTCGCTCCCACCTCCATCGCCGGGGAATACCTGGTGGTGCCGCTGAACGAGTCGCGGCTGCGGGAGCAGGTCGGCCGCTGGATCCCCACCGTCCGGCTCCTGCGGCCCGGGCAGGTGGAGTGGGAAGCCGCCGGCGAGCGCACCCTGCTCAACGTCGGCGACCAGCCGGCGCGGTTCCTGACCATCGAGTGCAAAGGCGGGCGGGAGATTTCGTCCGACGCCAGGTAAAAGCAAAACCTACCACGGAGACACGGAGGCACGGAGGAACTGAATTGAAGCCCAACAACTTTGAATCCTCCGACCGGGGGAGGTATCTAAACAGTATCGGCAGAACAAAAACTTCGCCGCAGCCCTTGCCAAAACGCGTTGGGGTTGGTATAAAAGAACTCGACGCGGTGTGAGCCGCATCAATCAGCCCCGGCCACGGGGCCAGTATTCGGGAGTAGCTTCCCGAAGGGTTTCGCGAGATATCTCGTAGGACCTCCAAAGATCTTTAACGAACTGGGATACTCTCGGCAGCTTCGTGCGCCTTGGTGCGCCGGCCGGGAGACTGGATGTATCGCGTGGCGCTCCGCTGCGGAAGCGGCGTAAGACGCGCGTCCCGCCTGGGTTTGACAGGTGGAGGGATTCACGATACTCTAGATAGGTTTCGAGGACGGACGGAGGCGGACTAGTGCCGCCGAAGTCGCTTCGACTGAACGCGCCGCTCAGGCGGACCGCGCTTCGGTCTTTGACAACAGGTTGAACGTGCCAGTCGTGAGATGGACGCTCGGGTCAAGTACGAGCGATCTCACAAAATAGGTAAGTAGTCTTCCGGATTTCCGCCGGCCCTTTGGGGCTGGTCTTGTCCGGCGGACGGTTCCCCAGACTTCCCGTCGGGGGAACATTTCAGGTTTCAAACGAGAGTTTGATCCTGGCTCAGAATCAACGCTGGCGGCGTGCCT
>CAYTPH010000024.1:4548-17147 GCA_964439635.1 uncultured Terriglobales bacterium | reverse complement strand
ATCAAGCGCCTCGACTTTGCTGTGTTCTTCGCCTTTGACGGAAAGCACGATGATAGGGAGGTTGGAGGACTTACGTACGCGGGCGCAGAGCTCGACGCCGTCCATGTCGGGCATGCGAAGGTCGGTGATCAGCAGGCTGATGCGGGAAACCTGGAGGATGTCGAGGGCAGTGGCGGCGTCGGGCGCGGTGGCCACCTCGAACCCCTGGCCCTGCAGGCCGCGGCGCAAGACGCGCAGAATCTGCGGCTCATCGTCCACCACGAGGATCTTGGAGGGTTTGTCGTTCATTGCGGTCACGCCTGGCAAGGGACAGTGAAGCGCACGACCGCCCCCTGCCCGTTGCGGCCGGTTTCCAGCCAGATGCGCCCCCCGTGGGCCTCCACGATGCCACGGGCGATAGCCAGCCCCATGCCGAAGCCCTGCTGGCCGCGGGGGACGCCGGGAGCGCGGAAGAACTTTTCGAACACCCTGGTGCGAAGCGAGGGGGGCACGCCCGGTCCTTCGTCCTCGACCGCGATCTCGATCCAAGCACCTTCCCCGTGCTTTGCGGTGACGTGGATGGGATGGCCCGCAGGAGAGTACTTGGCGGCATTCTCCACCAGTTCGAAGACGACCGCGGAAATGGTGGGGGCATCGACCAGCAACGGCGGCAGCGGATCGGCGATGGTGATCTCCACGGGATGGGACTGGAGAGGGGTGGCGGCGCGTTCGATGGCAGTGCTGACCACGTCGTGGACGGAGGCGGGGGCACGGAGCAGCCGGAGCTGACCACCCTCGATCCGGGCCACCGCCATCATCTCCTCGACGAAGCGGTCGAGGCGGTCGGATTCTTCGTTGATCACCAGCAGCAGGTCACGGCGGGCTTCCGTGTCCAGGACACCGCCGAGCTCGCCGTTGCCTGCGCCCAGCAGGGTGGTGACCGAGGCCTTGATGGAGGTGAGCGGGGTGCGCAGGTCGTGGGTGACGGCGTCAAGCAGTGCGGTCTTCAGTTGCTCGCTCCGGCGCAGGGTCTCGGCTTCACTGGCTTCCTCAAAAGCGCGGCGCAGCTCCTGGTACAGCTTCTCAATCTCCAGCCGACGGGACTCGGCTTCCTGCGCTCTCTGCTTGTGCCGCGAGGAAAGCTGGCCAACGGTGAGCGCGGTGACGACGAAGATACCAAAGGCCACCCAGTTCTGGGGCTCACCGATGGTCCAGGTGTGGATGGGCGGGATGAAGAAGTAATTGAAGGAGAGCAGGGCAAGGAGAGAAGTCAGAAGGGCAGGCCCGCTCCCCAGGGCGATGGCGGTGAGGGTGACGAGCAGCACCAAAGCCAGAGCCACGGTAGTGAGGTTCACCGCCTGACGGATTGCAATCAGCAGGGACACAGCCAGGGCGGTGGCCAGCGCGGACAAACCGAACGGCAAGAGGCGGGAGCCTAGAGGCATGGTCGCAGCATTGTAGTCCGCCAGGGGCCGAAACCCAGACCCGCTAAGGTTAGCCTGGTGGCAACCGGCGAGAAGGAGAGAACGACGGGAAAACACACGGGTCCTGCACGGGTAAACTGGAGAATCTTCCCAAGAATTACTGAAAAAACCTGTTTACCTCCGCCCCGAACCTGAGGCATAGTGAGACCTAACCGTGTCCGGGAAGACCTGCACGCTCGCGCACCAAGGGCCAGAGCAGGCGCGGCCCCGATCCAGCCGGGGGCCGGAGAGCCATCCACAAGCGAGGTAGAGCATGAGGAACATCCACGAAGTACTGCGAGCCAAGGAGCAGGAGCTGGAGCAGGTGCAGACGGAGATCGAGGCGATCAAGCTGACCATCCGCCTGCTGCAGGAGGAGCCGGGCGCACCGGCAGTGGCGGGGAGTTCGCTGGCGAGCATGCCGGCGCCGGCGGTGGTGATGCGGCCGGCGGGCGAGGGCACGTATACGCCGCCGTGGGACGCGGCCCCGAAGCAGTTCCCGTAAGACGTGGCCGCAAGCAGCAAACCTGAGCTGGTGGGCGCCGGAGTGTCGGCGCCGCCGCCGGAGTGTGCCTCCGGCGAGCGCCGGCGCTGGGTGCGGCGGTCGACGCCGGGAGCAGCGCCGCCCATCCTGCTGGGCGGGACCACCGGGTTCATCGTGGACCTGAGCGAGGGCGGGATGCGGGTGCAGGCGCCGGCGCCGGTGCGAGTGGCGCCGGAGACGCTGCTGTCGTTCAGAGTGCCAGGCAGCGAGGCGCAGGTGGCGGTGCACTGCGCGGTGGCGTGGGCGGACGAGAGCGGCGACGCCGGGCTGCGCTTCCTGGCCTTCTCCGGGACGGGACGGGCGGAGCTGACCCGCTGGCTGGCGGGAGCAGCGCCGGTGGTGACCTCGCCTCCGCTCAGCAGCACGGTGGAGGTGCCGCTTCCGCCGGCGAGTGCGCCGCCCAGTGCGGAAGCGCCGTCGCTGGAGCAGGTGGTCCGCAAGATGATGGTGGTGACCGCCGCCGAGGGAGCGGCCATCGCGTTGCGCGAGGGGGAGCGGGTGGTGTGCCAGGCGTCGGCGGGGAACGCGCCCGCGGTGGGCACGCAGCTGAATCCGGAGAGCGGGCTTTCGGGGGAGTGCCTGCGGCTGGGCCAGCCGGTGCTGTGCGCCGACACCCGCAGCGACGAACGGGTAAACGCCGAGGCCTGCCGGCAGCTGCGTCTGCGGTCGGTGCTGCTGGTGCCGGTGCTGGCCCACGGCGAGGTGGCCGGCGTGCTGGAGGTGTTCTCCTCCAAGGCGGAGGCCTTCGACCGCGGCGACCTGCTGGCGCTGGTGCGGCTGTCGGACGTGGTGGCGACGGTGGTCCCACCCGCGGATCCGCAGCACGCGGTCGAGCCCGAGCCAGTGGCCAAAGCGCAAGATCTGGAGCCTGCCCAGCCGGAAGCCGGTACGCAGCCGCCTCCCCCGCCGCGTCCCAAGGCGAACCTCGCGGAGAAGCTGCCCAAGCCCCGCGCCGGGGTGGTGATCAGCGACGGCTGCTCGCATCCCAACCCGGAATGGGCGACCTGCTGCGAGCGCTGCGACATCCCGCTGCAGATCCCCGGCGTGGAGACGACGCGCGTGGTGGAGGCGCCGATCCTACCGGCGCAGAAGCGGGAGCGGCAGCGACGCTGGCTCACCCTGGCCGTACACTGGACCGCCAAGGTGCTGCGGCACGGGCTGGCGTGGGGGACGCTGGCGGTGCCGTTCTCGTACTTCGCCTACTTCCTGATGGGGCCCATCATCCGCACCGAATCGCTGCAGGGCACCAGCATCCTGAATTTGATGAGCGCGGTGGTGGAGCCGGGGATGCGGATGGCCAATTACTTCTTCGCCTTCCGCGGGGTGGTGGGCGGCTGGAACTTCATGTTCGTGGTCGTAGGGGTGCTGCTGCTGTTCGCGCGCTACCTGGCGATCACGCCCCTGCTGACGGTGCTGCGGCGGGCGGAGAACATCACCCGGCCGCGGAAACCCCTGCCGCTGGCCCGCTTCATGCCGCACCGCACCGAGTTCCGGTAGCCTCTGGTACACTCCACGCGAAAAATCCGAAACCTTAAGCACAGAGGACACAGAGGGGCACGGAGGTCCTATGAAGAAGTCTGTATTCATGCTGGTGCTTGCGTTAGGGGTTTCGCCGGCCGCGTTGGGACAGGGGGAGAAGCCGAAGGCGACGAAGGTCACGTATGTGAAATGCGGGACGCTCATCGACGGCAAGGGCGAGGCGCGGGCCAACGTCGGGGTGCTGGTGGAGGGCGAGAAGATCAAAGAGGTGGGCGGCGCCGCGCCCAAAGGAGTGGAGGTCATCGACCTGAGCGGCCAGACCTGCCTGCCGGGGCTGATCGACACCCACACCCACGTGCTGCTGCAGGGCGACATCACCCAGGCGGAATACGACGAGCAGGTGCTGAAGCAGAGCACGCCCTACCGCGCCATCCTGGGCACGCAGGCGGCCCGCAAAGCGCTGGAGTACGGCTTCACTGCCCTGCGCGACGTGGAGACCGAAGCCGCCATGTACGCCGACGTGGACGTGAAGAAGGCCATCAACAACGGGGTGGTGCCGGGGCCGCGCATGCAGGTCTCCACCCGGGCGCTGGACGTGACCGGGGCCTACCCGCTGCTGGGCTACTCGTGGGAGCTGCGCATGCCCGGCGGGGTGCAGTTCTGCGACGGCGCGGACGACTGCCGCAAGGCGGTGCGGGAGCAGATCAGCCACGGGGCGGACTGGATCAAGGTCTACTCCGACCGCAGCTACGTGCTGAAGCCCGACGGCGTGCTCGACGACATCCCCACGTTCACCCTGGAGGAGCTGCGGGCCATCGTGGATGAGGCCCACCGGCAGCGGAAGCAGGTGGCCTCGCACGCCATCGGCATCAAGGGCATGCAGAACTCCATCGACGCGGGCGTGGACTCGATCGAACACGGTACCTACATCACCGACGAGCAGCTGGCGGCGATGAAGGCCAAGGGCATCTGGTACGTGCCCACGCTGTTCGTAGGTGAGTACGTGGCCGAAGGGCGGGCGGCCACCGGCGCCACGGTGTGGAAGGACATGGTGCGTGTCCACCAGGACACCTTCCGGCGGGCGCTGAAGTCGGGGGTGAAGATCGCCTACGGCACGGATGCCGGGGGGTTCTCCTGGGACGTCAACCTGGCGGTGCAGTTCGCGCGCATGGTGGAGCTGGGCATGACGCCGATGCAGGCCATCCGCTCGGCCACCACCGACGCCGCCGAGCTGATGGGCTGGCAGGACCGCATCGGCACGGTGGAGCCGGGCAAGTTCGCCGACCTGGTGGCCGTCCCCGGCGACCCGCTGAAGGACATCCGCCTGCTGGAGAAGGTGGGGTTCGTGATGAAGGGCGGAACGGTGTACAAGGCGGTCGCGAGCCGCTAGTCGCGGGTCGCGTGCCAGGGCGCGCTCGAGGAGCGCGCGCCTTTTCTTGCAGGCAGGCTGCGGGGCGCCTCCAAGGACAGCCGGCCCCGAAGCCTCGCAGCACCGGCGCTACGCCTGATGTGCGTCACCGCCGCGGTGACTTGACCCCGGGACAGAGCGAGCGCACAATCCGCCAAACCACTTCGTTGCAGGGCCGGCGGGCAGCCGGTGGGGCCAAGCATACACACCGCATTGTCGAGGAGAGCGCCATGAAGCGTTGCATCGTGCTCGCGATGGTTTTTCTATTTGCCTCCTTACTCGCCGTGGGCCAGACCTTCCGCGGCGGCATCCAGGGCAACGTGACCGACTCGCAGGGCGCCGCCGTGGCCGGGGCGCAGGTGAGCGTCACCAGCCCGGAGACCGGGCTGAAGCGCACCGCCCAGACCGACAGCGAGGGCAACTACTCCTTTAGCGAGCTGCCGCTGGGCACCTACACGGTGGAGGTCACGCAGGCAGGCTTCCGCACCGCCAGCGTGAAAGACGTCAAGGTCGAGGTCTCCGGACGCGCCCACGTGGACGTGGCGCTGCAGCCGGGCGAGGTGAAGGAGACGGTGACCGTGACCGCGGCGCCGCCGCTGATCGAAACCACGGTGAACAACATGGGCGGCACCATCGAGGGCACGCAGGCGGCGGAGATCCCGCTCAACGGCCGCGATTTCACCAAGCTGCTGACCATGGTGCCGGGAGCCGCCGGCGACAGCAACAACGTCGCCGACTCGCCGGGGTCGTTCGGGCTGCTGGCGGTGAACGGCAGCCGCGGCCGCTCCAACAACTACCTGCTGGACGGCACCGACATGAATGACGGCTACCGCAACCTGCCCGCCATCAACCAGGGCGGGGTGTTCGGCACGCCTTCGACCATCCTGCCCATCGACGCCCTGGCGGAGATCCCGGTGATCTCCAACGGCGAGGCGGAGTACGGGCGGAACTCGGGCGCCATCGTCAACATGGTGACCAAGTCGGGCACCAATGCCCTGCACGGCTCCATCTACGAGTACTTCCGCAACGACGCCCTGGACGCGCGCAACTACTTCAACTATGCCAGCGACCCGGTGACCGGCGCTCCCCTGCCGCAGAACGCCTTCAAGAACAACCAATTCGGCGGCTCGCTGGGCGGGCCCATCGTGAAGGACAGGACCTTTTTCTTCTTCTCCTACGAGGGGCAGCGCGAGCGCGTGGGACTTCCCTTCCGCAACACCCTGCCGACGCAGGAGATGATCACCAACTTCGTGGGGCTCGGGGGGACGGTGAACCCGATCGTGTGCAACCTGCTGCAATTGGGCGGGGGGTGCACGACGCCGAACACCAGCTTCTCGCCGTGGGGCCAGGCGCTGCCGGCGACCGGCCTGAGCGGCGCCGAGGTGCAGCAGACGGTGCGGGCCACCAACCGCGTGGACAGCTTCATCGGCAAGATCGACCACCATATGGGCAAGCACCTGCTGACCGGGCGTTACTTCTTCGGCGACAGCGACCAGAGTTTCCCGCTGGCCCTGCTGTCGGGCGGCACCGTCCCCGGCTTCAATACCTTCACGCCCACGCGGGTGCAGATCCTGTCGCTCTCCTACACCCATGTGCTCTCCGACCGGACGCTGCTGGAGCTGCGCGGCGGTTGGAACCGCTTCCACGAGACCTTCCATCCCGAGGACTCCAGCTTCGACCCGGCCAGCATCGGGCTGAACAACGGAGCGACGGCGAACCAGTTCGGGCTGCCGCTGATCAACATCTCCGGATTCGCTCCCATCGGGGCCAACCGCAGCCTGCCGCGCGGCCGCACCGACACCAACTGGCAGCTGTTCGCCAACATGTCGCACAACACCGGCAAGCACAACCTGAAGGGCGGCTACGAGTTCCGGCGCACCTTCGTGAACGGTTTCTTCGACGCGGGATACCGGGGCGTGTTGCGGTTCGGCAGTTTCGACGACTTCCTCGCCGGGAACGTGGGCGGCGGCAACCAGCTGCGCGGCGATTCCCGGCGCTACACCTTCCAGAACAGCCATGCGGCCTATTTCCAGGACAACTGGCGGCTGGCGCCGAGCTTCACCGTCAACCTGGGGCTGCGCTGGGACTACTTCGGGGTGATCGGAGAGCAGAACGGCCTGTTCAGCCTCTTCGACCCCGACCTGCAGGCGGCGCCGGATGGCTCCTGCGTGGCGGCGGTGTGCCCGGTGGCGCGGCTGACCAACCAGCTCTATCCCAAGGATTACAACAACTTCGCTCCGCGCGTGAGCTTTGCCTGGGACATGCGTGGCAACAGTAAGACGGTGCTGCGCGCCGGCTATGGACTGTACTACGACGTGTTCTCGCAGGACTTCTTCGTCGGCCAGCTGCCCTGGCCGACCTTCAATTCCGGGCCGGCCTACAACTTCTTCAGCGAGACCGACCCGGCCTCCATCTACCTGAGCTACAGCCCCAATGCCAACCTGGGCGTGGTGCCGGGGCCGTGCCTGCCGGGGCAGATCACCGTCCCCAACAGCGGCGGCATGTGCGCTGACTCGATGTTCCTGTTCGACCCGACCTTCGGCAACGACACCTTCACCGTCAACCAGAACATCCGCACGCCCTACGTGCAGAACTGGAACGTGAACGTGCAGCAGGCGCTGGGCGACCGGGTGTCGTTACAGGTCGGCTACGTGGGCTCCAAGGGCACCAAGCTGTTCCAGTACGTGGACATCAACCAGGTGGATCCGGTGGCGCTCACGCAGCCGTTCCCCAGCGCCACGGGGTTCACCTACGTGCTGTCGTTCGGGTCGACCTCGAGCTCCATCTACCACGGGTTGCAGGCGGGCCTGAACTTCCGCAGCTGGCACGGGTTGAGCTCGATGCTGAGCTACACCTGGTCGCACTCCATCGATACCGCCAGCGACGGCCAGGATTACGTCCCCAACGCCACCCAGCCGGACAACAGCTACGACCCGGCGCGGGAGCGGGCCAACTCCAACTTCGACCAGCGGCACCGCTTCGTCTGGAACTTCGTGTACGAGCTGCCCAAGTTGAGCGAGTCCGCGCCCTGGATCACCCAGGGCTGGGGCATCGACGGGGTGCTGCAGCTGAACAGCGGCATGCCCTACAACGTGAACTGGATCGACGGTTTCAGCTGGAATTTCAACGGCACCGGCGAGTTCTACGGCCGGCCCGACCTGGTGGGTAACCCCTATGTCGGCACCGGCGGGTTGAACATCCTGAATCTGTCGGCGCTGAAGGTGCCGTGCAACTTCAACCCCGCCGGCGATGGGGGCGGGCTGGGGCTCTATGGCTGCGATGACATCACTCCCGGCAACCACGTCGGAAACCTGCCGCGGAACGCCTTTGTCGGGCCGAATTTCAAGAACTTTGATTTCTCCATCGTGAAGAACACCATGCTGGGCGAGCGGCTGAAGATGCAACTCCGCGTGGACTTCTTCAACATCTTCAATCACCCCAATTTCGGCAACCCGCTGTGGCCCGGGTTCGCGGTCGACATGGCGCAGAATGGACTGAATGACCTGGTGGCGCCGACGGATCCGATGGCGGGCACGGGCTTTGGCTTCCTGCAGCCCACTACCACCCCCGACGTGGGCGCCGGCAATCCCTACCTGGGCGGCGGCGGACCCAGAAACATCCAGCTGGCGGTGAAGTTCACCTTCTAGTGCCCAGGACCCGGTACTCAGTACTCAGAGCGGCGCGGCGAAAGCCGCGCCGCGTTTTTCTAGGCGTGACGATGGTCACATCCGGGTACGGGCGCAGCAGGTAATCTAGAGGCATGGCTGAAGGGATCGCGCGCGGGATGCGCTCGGCGCAGGCCGGCCTGCTGACCAACGCCGGGCTGGCGCTGGCCAAGGTGACGGCCGGGATCTTCGGCAACTCCTACGCCTTGATCGCCGACGGCATTGAGTCCACCGCCGACATCTTCTCCTCGCTCATCGTGTGGGGAGGGCTGCGCATCTCCTCGCGCAGCGCCGACGAGGACTATCCCTTCGGCTACGGCAAAGCCGAGCCCCTGGCCGCCGCGGTGGTCTCGCTGATGCTGCTGGGAGCGGCGCTGCTGATCTCAGTGCAGGCGGTGGGCGAGATCCTGGTGCCGCACCACACCCCGGCAAAGTTCACCCTGGTGGTGCTGGTGGCGGTCATCGTCATCAAGGAGGTCCTGTTCCGGCGGGTGTTCGCGGTGGGCTCGGAGGTGGGCAGCACGGCGGTGAAGGCCGATGCGTGGCACCACCGCAGCGACGCCATCACCTCGGCGGCGGCCTTCGTGGGCATCAGCATCGCCATCGCCGGCGGGCCGGGCTGGGAGGAGGCGGACGACTGGGCGGCGCTGGCGGCCTCGGCGGTGATCTTCGTCAACGGCCTGCGCATCCTGCGCCCGGCGCTGGCCGACCTGATGGACCGCGCCCCCGAGGTCGAACTGCTGGAGCACATCGCCGCCGCCGCCCGCTCGGTGGAGGGAGTGCAGGCCATCGAGAAGCTCAAGGTGCGCAAGTCGGGGCTCGGCTACCACGCCGAACTGCACGTGCAGGCGGACCCGCGGTTGTCGTTGCACGAAGCCCACATCATCAGCGGGAAGGTGAAGTCGGCGATCCGCGGCGCGGTGCCGCCGGTGCTGGGCGTCCTGGTCCACATGGAACCCTACGAAGCGGCGGCCGCCCGGCCTCAGTAGGTGGTGCGCACACCCAGGACGCGGAAGTCGGTGAGCGCCGACTTGAGCACGTAGATGAACTCGTTGTTGCTCTCCGGGTCGGGAGGCTTGAGGAAGAAGCCCGGCTGGGTCAGGTAGTGCAGCGAGTTGTGCACCACGCCCTCGCTGGCCTCGCCGTCGTAGTACTTCAGCCGCACCCACAGGCCTTCGACCGGCGGGTGGGATTCGAAGAACTTCACCTCGTCGTAGTTCTGCCGGCCCTCGAATTTCCTGACGAAGAAGAGCGCCTTCAGGTTCTCGACGGGCACGGCGGTGCTTTGGCGGGTCCCGGCCGCGCGGATAGTGAGCTGGCGCGGCAGCGGGTAAGGGCCTTGCGCCAGGAGTTGATCCAGGTCTGCGTCGGGAAGCGCGTCGGTATAGCCTTTCACCAGGCTGCCGTCGCGCAGGTGCGCCACTACTCTCATGAAGGGTTCTCCGGAGACAACGAGAGACTCTGGAGGATATTCCCAGAAAGCGCGGGCTTTGTCGACCCGGCGGTGGAGCGGCCGCGGGGACGACCGCAGAAAATGCCAAGGGCTTCCCGAACGGGAAGCCCTTCGGCTGACTTGCGGGGAGTAATGAGCGACTAGACCTGCTGCTTGGCGCGCTTGCGCATACGGCCGGCGAGAGCTACCAGGCCGCTGCCGAACAGCACCATGCTGGCTGGCTCCGGAACCTGCGGCACTGCGGCTTCGCCCGAACCCAGGATGGCCGAGCCACAGATAGCGCCGTCGCAGGTGTCGACCAGCGAGACGTATCCCAGGGCGCCGAAGAAGGCGGGGTCGTAAATCTGGTGGGTGTAGCAGCCAAAGCTGCCGCCGACGTATCCGAACGCGGTGCCCTGCGCCGTGGGAACGCCCGGGTCGATGCAGCCCTCGGAGAGAATACCGGCGCTACCATCGAAACCCAGAACCGCTGCCCAAGTCGAGGCGTAGGTCAGGTCGAAACCGAGATAGTCTTCGATATAGAGGTTGCCGCCAGCGGCGACGAAGGCCGCCAGGGCCGCCTCGTAACCGACCGCGAAGGCGCCCGGATCGCTGCAGCAGGTGCTGGGCGAAGCGAACATGATGCCGGTGTAGTCGCTGAGGGTCACACCCGACAACGAGCTCACCGAAGTGAAGGCGCCGAAGCCGCCGCCACCGTAGCCGCCGCCCGCGCCGAAGTCGTTCACGACCAGCACCGCGCCGCTGCCGCCGTTGGACAGGAACAAATAGGCGGCCGAGGCTTCGCTGGTCACGTCGTGGAAACTGATGGTGTCGCTGCCGGACAGGATGATGGTCCCGTCGGCAAAGGCAAAGGTAGTGGCGAACAAAACAACCAGACAACAAACCAGCTTCTTCATGGTTCTCTCCCCCCACAAGGTTGAGGATGCGTAGCAGTAGGAGCAACTGGGAAGCCAAAGCGGCAGCGCTGGTGAGAAATGCCGGTAGCGTTGTATTTTCTGTGGGATACAGACTGTCGGCAAGGCCGTTGGATGAGGGCTTGGGGGCTGGATGAGAAAACTGCATGCACTGATGCGCAAACATCTGCACCTGCAACGCCGCGGCCACAAACACCCAGGGCCTCCGGTCTGGCCGGAGGCCCTGGTCCTCAGCTTGAGGGAGTTACAGAGGCTAGGCCTGCCTGGCGCGCTTGCGCAGACGGCCGCCCAGGGCCACCAGGCCGCTGCCGAACAGGGCCAGCGTGGTCGGCTCCGGAACCGCCGCTTCACCCGAGCCCAGAATCACAGCGCCGCAGACGGTGCCGGAACCAGAAACGGTGTCGCAGCCTGTCACCAGCGCCACATAGCCGTAGGAGGCATAATACGCGGCGTCGTAGATCTGGTGGGTGTAGCAACCGAAGCTGCCGCCCACGTAGCCGAAGGTCGAGCCAGCAGGGGTCGGAACCGCGCCGTCACCGGTGCAGCCCGTGCTGACCACCAGACCGCCATCCGCGTCGAAACCGAGGATGGAATCCCAGGTCGCGGAGCCCTCGAAGTCTTCGATGTAAAGGTTGCCGCCGGCAGCCACGAACGCTGCCAGGGCCGCCTCGTACCCGACCGCGAAGGAGGCCGGGTCGCTGCAGCAGGTGAAGGGCGAGGCGAACATGATACCGGTGTAGTCGCTAAGGGTCACGCCCGACAACGAACTCACCGAGGTGAAAGCGCCGAAACCGCCGCCGCCGTAACCGCCGCCCGCGCCGAAGTCGTTCACGACCAGCACCGCGCCGCTGCCGCCGTTCGAGAGGAACGCATAGGCCGCTGCGGCTTCGCTGGTGACAGCGTGGAAGCTGATGGTGTCGCTGCCGGACAGGATGATGGTCCCGTCGGCAAAGGCAAAGGTAGTGGCGAACAGAACAACCAGACAACATGCAAGCTTCTTCATAGTCTTCTCCCCCCACAAGGTTGAGGATGTCAGAGTAGGAGCAACTGGGAAGCCAAAACCTGACGCGCACGGACACGGTGAGTTAATCTATTGAATATAAGCAAGTTACAAATGAAACTGGAGAGGACAAGCCGAGGTTGAATCACTTAGCAGCACGCAATCGGGTTGAGCGTTATCTGCAAAGTCTTGCACATCGGAATCTATCCCGGGTTTAGGGGACGCGAGAGTGGCGCATCAGCTTCCCCGGTTCGCGGGGCTCGATGCCGTACTGGCGGGTCTTGTAGAGGAGGGCCTTGTAGCTGATGTTGAGCAGCTTGGCGGCGTCTTTTCGGTTCCAGTGGGTCTGCTCGAGGGCGCGGGCGATGGCCTCGGCTTCGGCCTCGTCCTTCAGGCTGCGCACCAGGCCCTTGAGTCCGCCGGAGGAAGCAGCGGCGGCGGGCTTGGCGGGTTCGGCGGCAGTGCGGCCGGCAAGCTCGGCGATGATCAGCGACTCGTCGCCCAGGATCAGGTAGCGCTTCACGATGTTCTCCAGCTGGCGCACGTTCCCGGGCCAGGAGAAGCGCATGGCGACATCCAGGAAGTTCTGGGAGAAGGGCAGCGGGGAGCGGGCGTAGCGCTCGGCCATGCGGTTCATGAAGGTCTTGAGCAGCAGCGGAATCTCCTCGCGGCGCTCGCGCAGCGGCGGGATGTT
>CAYTPH010000024.1:2805-4538 GCA_964439635.1 uncultured Terriglobales bacterium | reverse complement strand
GTCCTCGCGCAATTTCTTCTGCGCGATGGCCTGGTGGACATCGATGTTGGTGGCGGCCAGGATGCGGACATCCACGCTGACCTCGACGCGCCCGCCCAGGCGGGAGAACGTCTGGTCCTGGAGCACGTGCAGCAGCTTGGCCTGCAGGGCCGGCGGCATCTCGCCGATCTCGTCCAGCAGGATGGTGCCCTTGTTGCACAGCTCGAACTTGCCGGGCTTGGACTTGGTGGCGCCGGTGAAGGCGCCGCGCTCGTAGCCGAACAGCTCGCTCTCCAGCAGGTCGGCGGGGATGGCGGCGCAGTTCACCTTGAGGAAGGTGCGGTGGGAGCGCGCCGAGGCCTTGTGGATGAGGCGCGCGATCACTTCCTTGCCCACGCCGCTCTCGCCCAGCATCAGCACCGGCACGTCCACCCGCGCCACTTGATTCACCTGCTGGCGGATGGCGCGCATGGCGGGGGTGACGGCCACGAAGAAGGCGTCGTCACCGATCTCCTCCACCTCGCTGACGCTTTCCATCAGCTCCGCCGGCGAGACCGGCCGCAGGCAGTGGGCGATCACCCGGTCCAGCTCGGCCTTATTGAACGGCTTGGTCAAATAATCCTGGGCGCCGAGGCGCATGGCCTCCACCACCTTGCGGGTGTCGCTGACGCAGGAGAGCATGACCACCTTGAGCTCGGGGTTGATGGCGCGGAGCTTCTCCAGGGTCTGGAGGCCGTCGAGGCCGGGCATGAGCAGGTCGAGGAGCACGAGGTTGGGAGGCGGGTCGCGGCGGACGCGCTGCAGGGCGTCGCTGCCGCTGGCGGCGGTCTCCACGCGGTGGGAGTCCACCTCGAGCAGGGTGCGCATGTAACCCAGCATGCTGGGCTCGTCGTCGACGACGAGGATGTTGGTGGCAGGGACCGTGCTCACGATGGCTCCGTTGCGTTGGCCGGGGTAGTGGGAATGAGGAAGGAGAACTTGCAGCCGGTTCCCGGCTCGCTCTCCACCCAGATCCTGCCGCCGTGGGCCAGCACCAGGCGGCGGGCGATGGCCAGGCCCAGGCCCATGCCATCCGGCTTGCTGCCGTTGGTGGGCGCCTTGTAGAAATCCTCGAACACCTCCTGGTGGAACTCCGGGGCGATGCCCGGGCCGGTATCGGCCACGCTGACGCGAACGGCGTTGGCGGAGTCAAGAGGGCGGCGGCGGCGCTCGCGCAGCACGGGAGTGCGGTTGCCCGGAGTACGCCGCTCCCACAAGTGCGGTTCCGCGCTCAGCCACACGGTGCCGCCCGCGGGGGTGTACTTGAGGGCGTTGTCCAACAGGTTGCTGACGATGTGCTGCAGCTTGAAATTGTCGAAGGGGAAGGGCTTGAGCTTCTCGTTGGCGAGGAAATAGAGAGCGACCTGGTGATCGTGAAAGCGCTGCAGCCAGAAGCTGCACACCTCGGACAAGACCAGGTTGAGGTCGGCTTCCTCGAAGCGCAGGCCGACATTGCCGGTCTCCAGCGCGCTGTACGTCAGAAAGTCCTGGATGAAGTGCTGCAAGCGGGCGCCGTTGGAGCGGATATCCTCCAGCACCTGGCGCTGACGCGGGCTGAGCTCGCCGAACTTGTCGGCCAACAGGAGTTCGAGGTACCCGGCGATGATGGCGAGAGGAGTCTTGAGCTCATGCGCCGCCGTGGCCAGCGCGACGGTGCGGCGACGGTTCTCCTCCTCCAGCACGGCGTAGGACTGAAGGAGCCTCTGGTATTCCGC
>CAYTPH010000024.1:0-2795 GCA_964439635.1 uncultured Terriglobales bacterium | reverse complement strand
GGCAGCTGCTCGGCCGACGCCGGCCAGGCGCGCACCGGTGCGGCGGCCGCCAGCGTGTCCACCGTACCGGTGGGTTGCAGATGCTCAGGATCCTTTGCCATGGACTCGCTCACCGCCCGACAAACCACACACCACACTCCCACCAGGAGCGGAGTCGGCACTCGCATCGCCAATAGGCGATCATGGCCCACTCCGGCCAGAGACACAGGAGGAATAACGTACTTAACCCGGTACCACGCGCCTTGTTGTTATAGCAGTGCTGCCCCCTTTTCAGGGGGAGAGGGGGGGAACTCGATAGTAGTAGGGAGCTACGGAGCTGTCAAGGGGAGAATGCAAGGGAGTTATCACATGGTCGCAAAAAGTTGCCGTTTAGCTAAGCGGACGGGGTTCCCAGGGTGCGGGTGGCAAATGTGTAAGCTGCTGCTTTGAAAGAGAAAATCGGCCATTCTAGCGGGCGCTGGACGACGCAAAACGTTTGGCAAGCTATGTGCCGCCAATCCTATTGCAATTCACGTCACAGGAGCCCAGGGTGCCCCGAAAAGCACGTGGAATCGATCAGCGCCGATGGCAGCGCATCCCTCTAGCGATTCCGGTTTTTATTCGGGGAGTCGACGGCGATGGGCGGGAGTTCCTGGAGTTCGCGACGGCGCTGAACATCAGCGCGGGAGGCGCACTGGTAGCGATGCGAAGGCAGTTGCCGCGCTGCTCCCGGCTGTCGGTCGAGATTCCTGTGGCCCCGGTGCCGGTGATCATGCCCAAGACGGTGCGCCGACTGCGGGCCCGGCTGGTGCGGGTGAACATGCATGAGGGCTACCAGCTTTGGGGCCTGAAATTCGCTGCCACCCTGGAACGGGAGCGGAAGGCGAAGAAGAGGAAAGCCGCTTCCTCAGTGTGAAAACTTTTTCCACTTTAGCTCTGGTTCCTTGCAGCTAGGCTTCCCGAGCACAGCTCCCATAACATCCAGAATGCCGCGCCAAAGCAGCCCTTCCAGGTCAGCAGAGGCTGTGGGCTGAGTCCGCAGATGGCTGCAAGGTTTGGCACTTAGAGTGCAAATACTTGTCCACGGCTGCATCCCCCGCCGCCGAAATCCACAGATCGAGATTGGATATGGCGCCTAGTACAGGGACGAAGTTCGCGTTGGATACGGGACTGCCACCGGACGAGGTGGTGTTCGGCCGGTCGGAAGCCATGGCGGGCGTCCGGCAGAAGGTTGACAAAGTGGCTGCGGCCAACATCCCGGTGCTGATCCAGGGGGAGAGCGGCACCGGCAAGGAAGTGATCGCCCGCATCATCCACATGCGGTCGCCGCTGGCGGACGGCCCGCTGGTAAAGGTGAATTGTCCAGCCATCCCGGGGACGCTGCTGGAGAGCGAGCTGTTCGGATACGAGAAGGGCGCGTTCACCGGCGCCTACGGGGCGAAGCCCGGACGGGTGGAGATGGCCCACAACGGGGTGTTGTTCCTGGACGAGATCGGCGACCTGGACCTGGGGCTGCAAGCCAAGCTGCTGCAGTTCCTGCAGGACGGGGTGTTCAGCCGGCTGGGAGGGCAGGATGAATCGCGGGTCACGCTGCGCGTGATCTGCGCCACCAACCGCCCGCTGGAGCAGGAGATCGAGCACGGCACCTTCCGCCAGGACTTGTTCTACCGCATCAACGTGGTGAACCTGCAGCTGCCGCCGCTGCGCGACCGGCTGGCCGACGTCCCCGACCTGGTGGAGTACTTCCTCAGCTTCTACAACGACAAGTTCAACCTGAAGACCAAGCCGCTGTCGGCCCCGACGCTGCGCATGATGCAGGGTTATCCCTGGCCGGGGAACATCCGTGAGCTGGAGAACCTGGTGAAGCGGTACGTGATCCTGGGGGCGGAGGACACCATCACCGCGGAGCTGGTGCAACGCAACGGGCAGACGGCGCTGATGCCGACCATTCCGGCGGACGGGAAGATCTCGCTGAAGAAAGTGACGCGCGACGCGGTGCGGGAGCTGGAACGGCAGGTGATCCTGAAAGCGCTGCAAGCCAACAACTGGAACCGCAAGCGGGCGGCGCGCGCCCTCAGCATCAGCTATCGCGCGCTGCTGTACAAGATCCGCGACGCCGGCTTGCCTTCGAACCGGACGGGGCGAGGCGAGGACGCATAGTACGCCCTGATGCGCCTACAGGGTCTGGGCGGAAAAGGTGGGCAGGTCGCCGGCGCGCCGATAGGCGGCCAGGAGGTCGCGCAGGGGCGCGAAGCGGCCGGCGGTGATGAGCTCGCGCAGACGGGGGGCCATGCGGTCGAGGTTGCGATAGTGGCGGAGGCGCGACTTTAGGCTGCCTTCCAGCCGCGGCTGTGCCGGATCGAGTTCCCAGGGATGCAGATAGACGAGCACGGGGCGGCGCTCGCGGCGCAGGCGGCGCACCGCCCAGCGGGTGTACCACATGGGCAGGATGCGCAGGTAGCCGCCGCCGGCCGCCGCCAGATTGCGCCCCGCCCAGCGCACCGTGAGCGGCGGCACTTCATCCAGGAAGCAGCCGTCACCACAGTCGAAGCGGTAGGGGAAGCGCGGGGCCTGGGGCACGCCGTAGTGATCGTGGACCACCGGAAAGATGCTGGAGTCGTAGCGGATCCCCTCCTCGGCCAGGATGCGCAGCGCCCACAAGGTGGAACGCACCACGGTGAAGGTGGGAGCGCGGTAGGCGTGTACCGGCTGCCCGCCTGCGTCCTGCAGGAGGGCGAGGGCGCGGCGGGTGTCGGCGCGGAATTCTTCCGGCGAAAGGCGATGGATGCGCTGGTGGGCGTAGCTATGGCAGCCAA
>CAYTPH010000023.1:3170-17161 GCA_964439635.1 uncultured Terriglobales bacterium | reverse complement strand
AAGTCGCCGATGATGGGGACGCGCACGCCGAGCTTGTCGAGGCCGTCGAGGATGGCGGGGACGGCGGCCGCGGCGGCGTCGTTGTTGACGGTGACGCGCACCAGTTCCGAGCCGGCGCGGGCCAGAGCGGCGACTTGCTTTACCGTGCCGGGGACGTCGGCGGTGTCGGTGTTGGTCATGGACTGCACCACCACCGGGGCATCGCTGCCGACGCGCACCCCGCCGATGTTGGCGGTGTAGCTCTTTCTGCGCTTGATCTCAGCCATTCGCGTGAAGATTCAGGTTATCACAGGGAGGTGTGACGTAACGCCGCCGAGACGGCGGCGTTATGAAACAAAACGCGCGGCCGAGGGCGGCCGCGCTACGTGATCCTCCCTGATCCGATCAGCCGGGCAGGTACTTGGAAAGGCCGGGCAGGGCCTTGCCGATGTCGTTGTAGATGACCAGGGCGGCGAACAGGATGAGCAGCACGAAGGCCACCTGGTAGATGCGCTCCTTGACCCGCAGGCTGATGTCGCGGCGGCGGACGCTCTCGATGAGCAGCAGCATGATGACGCCGCCATCGAGGATGGGGAAGGGCATCAGGTTGAAGATGCCGAGGTTCAGGCTGATCGCCGCGAGCAGTTGCAGCAGCGGCGTCCAGCCTTCCATGCGGGCCGCCTCGCCGGAGGCGCGGGCGATGCCGATGGGCCCATCGATCTGCTTCATCGAGACCTTGCGTTGCACCAGCTTGCCCATCAGCTCCACGATGAGCACGGAGTAGCGCTTGTTCTGCTCGATGGACTTGTCCAGCGCTTGCAGGAAGGGCAGGCGGTCAATGTGCTGTGGGTCGCTGCGGATGCCGATGCGATAGCGCCGCTCGCCGTCCAGGTCGCCGGCCACGGGAGTCATGGCGGCCTTAATCTCGTGGCCGTCACGGACCACGGTGATCTCCACCGGCTTCTCGCCGTTTTCCTGGAGGAAGTGGATGATGGCGGGCATGGAGCGCAGCGCGCGCCCGTTCACCGCCACGATCTCGTCCCCCACCTTCAGCCCCGCCTTGGCGGCAGGCATCTCGGGCTCCAGGGCGGTGATGGTGTTGGGCTGGTCGGGGGTCCATCCGGGATTGGTGCCGAATTCCTCCGGCCCCGACTTCTCGGGCGTGATCTTGGTGTTGAGGACCTGGTTCCCGCGCTGGATCGCCAGGTCGACCGGCTGGCCGGGACTGAGCAGGATGCGGGTGGCCACGTCCTCCCAGGTAGGGTCCTGGATGCTGTTGATGCGGACGATGCGGTCGCCGGCCTGGATGCCGGCCTTGGCGGCAGGGGAATCGTTCAGCACCCAGCCGATCACCGCGGGCTTGTCGAGGTAGACCGGGTGCTCGTAATGCACCATGTAGACGCCGGTGAGGACGCCGACGGCCAGCAGGATGTTGGCCGCCGGGCCCGCCAGAGCGATGATGAAGCGCTGCCAGCGGGGGTGGCTCATGAACTCGCCGGGGTCGCCGGAGCGCGGCTCCATGGGGTTCTCGCCGGCCATCTTGACGTAGCCGCCCAGGGGGATGAGAGCGACGCGGTAGTCGGTCTCGCCGCGGCGGAAGCCGAAGAGCCGCTTGCCGAACCCCAGGGAGAAGACCTCCACCCGGACCTTGAAGAACTTGGCGGCCAGATAGTGGCCGAGCTCGTGGATGAAGATCAGGATCCCGAGGACCACGATCACCGAGACGACGCTGGTCAGAAAAGCATGCATGATGGGGTTCGGATTACCTCTACCTTGCTAAAGCGGGCCGGGGGACGGCGAGCTTTCGGCTGATTTGCTGCACGCGGTGTTTCGCTCGCTGGCGAGCGTCGGCATCGGCGGCAAGCACCTGCTCTATAGATGTCGGATGCACCGCTTCTGTTTCACCAACTATGGTCTCTATTGTACTCGGGATGTCCTCGAAGCGTATGTGACCATCCAGGAACGCCTGCACCGCGACCTCGTCGGCAGCGTTGAGGGCGATGGTCCTGGCGCCGCCCGCCTCTGCCGCCTCGTAGGCCAGTCGCAAGCAAGGGAATCTTTCCATGTCCGGGGGTTGGAAATCGAGATGCCGAAGGTCACTGACCGGAAATCGAAGGTCGCTCGACACCCGTTCGGGATAAGTGAGCGCATACAGGATGGGCAGGCGCATGTCGGTGACCGAGAGCTGCGCCAGGATGCTGCCGTCGCGGAACTCGACCAGCGAGTGGATGGTGGACTGGGGGTGGACGATGACCTTCACCCGGCTGGGCGGCAGGTTGAACAGGCGGCAGGCTTCGATGACCTCGAAACCCTTGTTCATCAGGGTGGCGGAGTCGATGGTGATGCGGCGGCCCATCTTCCAGGTGGGGTGGTTCAGCGCCTGTTCGACGGTGATGTCGCGGAACTGCTCCCGGGGGGTGTTCAGGAAAGGGCCGCCGGAGGCGGTGAGCCAGACGGCTGCGACCTCGTCGAGGCGGCCGCCGCGCATGCATTGGTGCACGGCGTTGTGCTCGCTGTCGATAGGGAGCAGCGGCTTGCCTTGCTTCTTGGCTTCGGCGGCGATGAGTTCGCCGGCGACCACCAGGGACTCCTTGTTGGCCAGGCCTACGGTCTTGCCGGCGCGAACCGCTTCGTACGTCGCCTTGAGGCCGGCCACGCCGACGATGGCCGACACCACGAAATCCGCCTCGCGATGGGTGGCGACCTTCACCGTGCCCTCGGGGCCGAAGGCGACCTCGATGCCGCTCATCCCCGCTTGCCGGAGGCGCGAAGCCAGCTGCTCGGCCAGGCCGGCGGAGGCCATGGAAACAACCTTGGGGTTCCAGCGCCTGGCCTGCTCGAAGGTGGCGTCCACATTGTTGCCCGCAGCCAGGGAGACCACGGCGAAGCGCTGCGGGTGGGCCTCGACCACACTAAGGGTGCTGCGGCCGATGGATCCGGTGGATCCCAGGATGGCGATGCGCTTCATTGCGAGACGTAGGGCGCCAGGGATTGTTGGTGGAAAGCCGCATAGTAGCACAGCACCGGAGCGGCGAAGAGCAGCGCGTCCACGCGGTCGAGCATGCCACCGTGGCCAGGAAGGATGGAGCCGGAGTCCTTCACGCCGGCGCCGCGCTTGATGGCGGATTCGGCCAGGTCTCCGAACTGGGCAGCCACGTTGATGAGGGCGCTGAGCAGGATCGCGATCCAGATGGACGGGCTGAGCAGGGCGGGACTGGGCGCGGCGTCCTCGGGCGCCAGCAGACGCACGCGAAGCAGGAAGCCGGTGATAGCGGGAGCGAACACGAAGATCAGGGTGCCGAGCACCGTGCTACCAAGCAGCGAAGCCCAGGTCCCTTCCCAGGTCTTTCCCGGGCTGACGCGGGGCGCCAGCTTGCGGCGGCCGAAGGCGCGTCCGACGTAATAGGCGAAGATGTCGCCCGACCAGACCACCAGGAAAAGGTAGAGCAGGAGGAACTTGCCCCAGGCGGCCTGGCGGATCCCGACCATCGAGCCCAAGGAAAAAGCGATGTAAGGCAGGGCCAGGAGGCCGGCGGCGGCCGAGGGCAGAGCTTCCCGCAGCTCCGGCGCGCGCATGGCCGCTGCCATCAGCAGGGGCGCGGTGAGGAGCAGCAGCAGGAACATCACGCCGATGGCCCCCATCTCGACCAGCAGGCGGTCGTCGCTGCTGGAGGTCCCCGCCAGGAGGAGAAACCACGCCAGGAAGGCAAGCCACAGGACCCCACGCGAAGGATGAAAGCCGTGCCCGGCGGCGATGCCGAGGTACTCGTGCAGACAGAGGAACGCCACCAGGGCCACCACCAGGGTGAAGAGCCAGTCGGGGCCGCGGAACAGGATCCCCAGGACGATGGGGACGAGGACGGCCGCGGTGAGGACGCGCTTCATCTAGCTGGCGCTGGCGCCCTCGGTCAGGCCGCCGTAGCGCCGCTCGCGCTTCTGGAACTCGGCGATGGCCTCCAGCAAATGGCGGCCGCGGAATTCCGGCCAGAGCGTGGGGGTCACGTAGATCTCGGCGTAAGCAGCCTGCCAGAGAAGGAAGTTGCTGAGGCGCATCTCGCCGCTGGTACGGATCACCAGGTCCAGCTCCGGGAGGTGCCGGGTGTAGAGGTGCTCGTCGATGGTGGACTCGTCGAGCTTCATGTGCTCGATGCCGCCGTTGTTCAGGGCGGCGTTCACGATGGAGTGCAGGGCGTCGACCAGCTCGGTGCGGGCGCCATAGTTCAGGGCGAGGGTGAGGACCATACCGGTGTTGACGGCGGTCTGCTCGCGCGCCCAGGCCATGCGCTCCTGCACCTCCTGCGGCAGCTCGTGCTTGCGCCCGATGTACTCCAGGCGAATGTTGTTCTTGTTGAGGGTGGGGACCTCGTCCTTCAGGTACTTGCGCAGGAGGGACATGAGGAAGTCCACCTCCGTGCGGGGACGCTTCTTCCAGTTCTCGGCGGAAAAGGCGTAGAGGGTGAGCGCGGGCAGGTGGATGCGGGCGGCGGTCTCAACGGTGGCGCGCACGGCGCGGACGCCGGCGCGGTGGCCGGCGATGCGGGGCATGTGGCGGTGCCGGGCCCAGCGGCCGTTGCCGTCCATGATGATGGCCACATGGCGGGGCAGCCGCGCCGCGTCGAGCCGCGCGTAGAGCTCCGCTTCCTTGCGGTCGAGCCCCTTCGGGATGGCTACTCGCAACGTAAGCCTCGCGTTCCAAACGCTAGCACACGCCCTTCGCCCTGCGCAACGAAGGGGGAGCGTTCCAGATGCTAAAATACAGGTTTCTGCGAGCGTCCGGGCGGCGCGGGAGCATCTAATCTGCCAGTGGAAAGCCGTACCAACTCGAGGAACCCGGCGGTGAAGCGGCGGCGACTGGTCTGGACCTCGGTCCTACTGCTGCTGCTCGCTACCACGGCACACGCGGCGCACATCTGCCCCACCGGGCCAGAGGGGACCAGTAGCTCCGTCAGCCCGTGCTCGCTTTGCCTGACCCCGGCCGCGGCCGCGCCGGCGCACGCGGACTTCTCGGTCCCGGTGGTCTCCGCGGCGTTGCCGGTCCTGCCGGCAGCCCCTCTCCTGCCCGCCAGCGTTTTCAATGTCCTGCAGGTTCGCCCCCCGCCGGCCGGTTAGCCCCGGCCCGGCAGCGAATCCAAGACAAGGAGCATGCATGCGTCATCCTAGGATCTCGGCGATTCTGAGTTGCACGGCCTTATTGCTGTGCGCCGGGACCGCCTTCGCGCAGCGGGTCGGCACCGTGCAGGGAACCGTGACCGATCCCACCAACGCGCTCATCCCCGGGGCCACGGTCACGCTGTCCAGCGCCATCTCCGGGTACGAGCAAACCATGCAAACCGACGCGAACGGGGCATACAAGTTCTCCAGCGTGCCTTTCGCCCAGTTCACCCTGCACGCCGAGGCCCCCGGCTTCGACCACCACGACGCCACCGCCGAGCTGCGCAGCAACATCCCGCTGGTCATCAATATCCAGCTGCACTTGCCGGAAGCCAAGCAGGAGATCACGGTAACGGAGCAGGCGCCGCTGCTGGAGACCACCTCGGCCGGCACCCATCACGACCTGGACCTCAGCAAACTGGAGCGGCAGCCGGTGCTGCTCTCCGGCCGGGCCATCGCGGCGGTGGTGCAAAGCGTCCCCGGCGTGGTGCAGGACGATAACGGCCGCATGCATGCCCGCGGCAGCGAGTCGGCGGTGCAGTACGTGGTGGACGGGGTGCCGGTGACCGAGCAGCTGTCCGCCATCTTCTCCACCTCACTCGACGCGCGGAACCTGCGCTCCAGCGAGGTGATCACCGGCAACATCCCGGCGGAATACGGCGGGAAGCTGGGGGCGGTGATCACCGTCAACACCCGCTCGGGGCTGGAGATGCCGTGGAGCGGGAGTGTCTCCATGGCGGGCGGTTCGTTCGGGACCACGGAGCTGGGCCTGGAGTTCGGCGGGCACAGCCGCACCTTCGGCGTGTTCGCCTCGGCGGGAGGCAGCCGCACGGAGCGCTACCTCGATCCTCCGGAGATCGAAAGCTTCCACAACACTGGCGGCAACGGCCGCTTCTTCGTGAAGTTCGACTGGGTGCCGACGCCGAACAACACCCTGCGGCTGACGCTCTCGACCAACGGCACCGACTTCCAGGTGCCCAACCGGCTGCAGCAGGAGCTGCTGCGGCAGCACCTGCGGCAGGAGCTGCGCGACGATTCGCAGGCGCTGGGCTGGCAGCACGTCTTCAGCCCGACGATGGTCGGCGACCTGGTGCTCTACCGGCGCTCCTCGGCCAGCCGGCTGCTGGATCCGCGGGTGACGGGTTTCCCGTATTACGCCATGCAATCGCGCCGGCAGCGCCGCGAGGGAGCGCGGTTCAACCTGAGCAAGGAGTTCAAGCACAACAGCTTCAAGGTGGGAGTGGAGTTGGAACGCATCCCGCTCGGCGAGCACTTCCAGCTGGCCGTGACCGATGCTGCAATCCTGGCCGACCCGCTGAACCCGGCCTCAGCGTTCCCGCTCTCGTCGCCCTTCGATTTCAACCAGCACCGCACCGGGAAACAAGTGGCGGTTTACGTCCAGGACCGCATCACCTACGCGGGTTTCACAGTGGACATTGGGCTGCGCTATGACCACTACAACGTGGTGGTGCATGACGACCATCTCAGCCCGCGGGTCGGATTGGCATACCACGTGAAGCGCACCGGCACGGTACTGCGTGGCTCCTACAACCGGCTGTTCCAGACGCCGCCAATCGAGAACCTGCTGTTCTCCTCCTCCCCGGAGGGCGCCGTCTTCAGCAGTCTGACCGGCGGCGTGCGGGCGGTCCCGCCCGAGATCCAGAACGCCTACGAAGTCGGCCTGCAGCAGCAGATCGGCAAGTACATGCGCCTGGACGTAGCGCACTACGTGAAGAACATCGACAACGTCTCCGACAAGGACCAGTTCCTGGACACGGGCGTGATCTTCCCCATCGGAGTGGCGCGGGGCGACGTGCGCGGCACCGAACTGCGGCTGGACCTGACGCCGGTGCGCGGCTTCTCCGCCTTCCTCAGCTTCGCCAACGCCAAGGCCATCAACTCCACCCCGCTGGTGGGCGGATTGTTCCTGGGCGAGGCCGATGACGACCTGCTGGTCCCCGGGGTGCAATTCGCCGCCGACCACGACCAGCGCAACACCGGGCAGTTCGGGGTCACCTACTCGCACCGCTCGGGGGCGTGGGTGACCTTCATGGGACGTCACGACAGCGGCGTGCCCTCGGAGTTCGATCCCGCCCTCCTGCCGACGCTGGATGCCCGCATCCGCGCGGAGCTGGACCCGGTGCGCGGGCGGGTGAAGCCACGGGACATCTTCAGCGTGGCGGCGGGCTACCAATTGCGGCGCGAGACCCGCAACCCGATCAACCTGCAGTTCGCGGTGCAGAACCTCTTCAACCGCTTCTTCCTGTACAACTTCGAGAGCGTGTTCTCCGGGACGCACATCGGGCGGCCCCGCGAGGTCAGCGTCCGGGTGGCCTTCCACTTCGCGTCGGAGACCAAGCCGAAACCGGTAGGGGACTGAGGCAGAAAAAAGCCGGAGCTTGCGCCCCGGCCGCCTCGTTGGGGAGGGTAAAGCTCTAGGAGCTGCGGCGCGGCCGCAAAGTCAGGTCGCGGACCTGGGCCACGATGCTGGCGCGCTGCATGCCGTCCAGCTTGGCCATGAAGGGCACCAGCTGGGCGATGAACTCGTCGGAGACCAGCATGCGGATCTCTTCCTGGCGATCGTGGTCGGCGCCGGTGAGCAGGTCGGGGACGCTGACCTCGAGGGCGCGGGCCAGCCGCTCCAGCGACGACAGGGTGGGCGTGGCCTTCTCGTTCTCGATCTTGGAGACGTAGGTGCGCGGCACGTTCATGCGCATGGCCAGCTGACGCTGGCTCAACCCGGTGCGCTGGCGCAGCGAGCGGATGGCGGTAGCCACCTGCAAGTGCGCGTGGCCGTTGCCATTGGACGGGGTCGCGGGCACAACCGTCTGCGCGACGACCGGTTCCGGCTCCTCCGCGTCCAGACACGTGTGGCAGCGGCGGCACAGGTTATTGGTCGTACGGAACTGTACGAGAGAACAACGGTCGCATCTCACGACTTCCCGTGAGTCGACGGGCGCGAGAGTTGTGGCCATTCAGGTTGTGCAAAGATGCCAGAGCGGGGCATCCACGGCTGGGGGCCCAAGACTGCAAGAACTTGCAACCAGAAAATCGCAACCGCTTGCGGCGTACTTTGAGGTAAGTAGCTGGTAGTGTCAAGAAGTTTTTGGTGCAATACCGGAACAAGCGGCTAAATAACTCCTGCTTCATCGGAGAATAACCGGAGAAAATCAGGAGAAAACCGGAGCCAGAACATGGAAGACCGTGCGTCGGCGTGGGGTTTACTCTGTGAGTACACCCAGTCGGAAAGCCTGCGAAAACATGCGCTTGCGGTGGAGGCCTGCCTGCGCGCCTACGCCCGCAAGTTCGGCGAGGACGAGGAACTGTGGGGCCAGGTGGCGCTGCTGCACGACTTCGACTACGAGCGCTGGCCCTCGGCCGAGGACCATCCCTTCAAGGGCAGCGAGATCCTGAAAGAGCGCGGCTATGACGAGGCCTTCCGGCGGGCCATCCTGTCGCACGCCAACTACTCCGGCGTGCCGCGGGAGTCGAAGCTGGAGAAGACGCTGTTCGCTTGCGACGAGCTGGCCGGGTTCATCACCGCCACGGCGCTGGTCAAGCCCAGCAAATCGCTGGCCGAGGTGGAGGCCAAGTCGGTGCGCAAGAAGATGAAGGACAAAGCCTTCGCCCGCTCCGTGAGCCGCGAGGACATCCTGCAAGGGGCGCAGGAGCTGGGCGTAGACCTGGAGGAGCACATCGCCTTTTGCATCGAGGCGATGAAGGGGGTTGCACAGGAACTGGGGCTGGCGGGGAACAACGGCTGATCCAGTCAGGTCAGCGGCTCAAGGCCCGCAGGCCGGCAGCTTGCGCGGTTGTAGCAGACTGACGGAAGCAAGGGGGCCGGTGGAAGCTGACATGTCGAGGTCAAAGGGTACGGGCGCCGACCGGATGCCCGTCTTCACTTTGACGTCGTAAAACTGGCTGATGGCGCGGTAGTTCACCGCAGCCAGGCTTTGAAGGCGCTCGAGCCGCTTACCCGTCAGGTCGAAGCGCATGGAGGCCACCTTGGGCGCGAGGTTGATGACGGCCCCGCCGGTCTCCCACACCACCCCGCCGATCCCGGCGGGGTCGCGATCTCCGGGCGACCAGTACTCCAGCCCGGGGTGTTGCATCAGCGGTCCGGAAACGACCACGCCAAACCCTCCGGGGAGCTCCTGCTCACGAAAATAGATGGCGAACAGACGCACGCCGGCCTTGAGCAGGTGCGCCGTGACATCCTGGGCGCGCATGTGGCTGTGGCTGTGGTCGCCGTCGGTGACCACGTACACCACGTCGCCGACTCGCGGGTCACCGAATACCTGCAGGGCCTGGTGGATGCTGTCGAGCACGCGCCCCGCCCCTTTGGCCGGCGCTTTTGTAGCCAACTCCGCCAGGGTCTGCAGCTGGACATCGCGAGGAACTCCGAAGGGCTGGTGCACCTGCACGGCGTCGGTGAACGTGGCCAGGGCCAACACCGTCTCGGGCCGCGCGAACCGCACCATGTCGGACAGCAACTGGCGGACGGGAGGCCACTTCTCGCCGGAGTGCAGCACGGAGCCCTCGATCAGCAGCAGCACGCGATGTTCGCCGACATGCGGCGCCACGGACTCGATCTCCGCCCTGGCCCGGCCGACGCTGGCCTGCAGGTGCTTGGGCTCCAGACCCCGAACCGGGTTCGCCCCCGGGGCAAGCGCCACCACCGGGATGGTCACGCCAGCGCAGGCAGCCGTTTCTTCGGCGGCGGCAGAAGTGCCGGCTAGCAAAGCGACGATCAGAAGTGCGGGTCGGACCTTGGACATAGGGAAACTACACTCCTGTGCAGATTACTGCGCCGGATCCACTGCGGCCGGGCAGGGCGGCAGCCACCGCGGATGCAGCACGTACACGTCCTTGCGCCGCTTGCCGCGTGCGTCGACCAGCTCAACCCGGAGGCGGCGCCTCTCGCGTGACGCTCCCGGTAGCGGGATGGAGATCACATAGGCGTGGTCGATGGTATCCGCCATCTCCTTCATCAGGGAAGCCAGCGCCTTGCGCTGTTTCTCGCTCCATTTTGCCGGGTGGCCGCGCCAGTCGGAGTCGCTGCCGCCGGGAAATACCGTCAGCCCACCGGTCGCTTCCGCCAGGCGCTGCAGATCGTACTGGCCGGCCACTTCCTCCGGGTTCGGGAATGGCAGATTGTAGAAGCCGACACCGTAGAACCGGACGCCGCCGGCTACCATGCGGTCCCGTACGCCCTCGAACTTGAGCTTGCTGCGGTTGTCGCCGCCGTCCGTCACCGCCACGATCACATCGCCGCGTGCCAACTGAGCGGTCTGCAAGGTCTCCCAGAGCGCGTCGAACAGCTTGGTGCGGGCGGGAGTCGGCGGCAGTCGCTCGGCGAGGCCGGCGATGAACGCGTGCGCCTCCTCGCGCCGGCTACCCACCGGTACGACGGGGAACATCGCTTCTGAGAAAGCGAACACACCGACCTGGTCCGCCGGCGACAGTGCATGGATCAATACGGAAGCGAATTCCTGCACCCGGGGAGACTTGACGATGGACTCGCGCATGCTTCCGCTGGCGTCGACGAGGACGACGATGCGTCGAGGGTCGTGGTTCGGCGCGATCTTGGCAGGGACCAGGCGGTCGCCTGATCCGATGCGGAAGTCCGACAACTGAAACGCGTCGGGCGCAGGCTTGATGGCTTGCACCGCGATCAAGACTTCCGCAGAATCGCAAGTATCGGCCCGGCACACGCCGGAGCAGAGGACGAACAGCGCCAAGCCGAACTGCGCGCGCGAACGGCGGCTCATGGAGCAGAACTTACCACGAGAGAGACGGCGAAACCGCCGCGCACGGCGGCTTGTTCCGAATCCAGAACAGCGCGCGCGCGTGCTCCATTGCTTCGGGGTCGAGGGCATTCATTGCGGCAGGCGCGAATTCTCGCCGTCCGTGCATCGTGGGAGTCTCGACGGGTGGCGAACGTAGAGCGGAGGCAGCTTGCGATTGCGCGGGACCGCTCTTACCTCGAGGTTCAAGCGGCCGCCCGGTGTGGTCCTTGGCGCCTGGAACCGCAGCACATAAGGGATATCGATTTGTGTAGCGAACCTTCGCGCCAAGTCCACCAGGTGAGGCTTGGCGTCCTCCAGTTTGCCGGGCAGGAACGAGTCCTCCACCACCACATCGCCGCCGGTAGAGTGGGCGATGTCTGCGACGTATTGAGAGCGGTCATCGTAGGTCCCTGCATCGAACAGGACGACATAGGCCCGGACCCCGATGGAGGCGAGACGCTCCATCATGGAATCGAAGTCGCTGCTGCTCCGGTTGTCGGCGCCGTCGGTGAACAGGACGAGAGCATCGCCCATGCCCAGCCCTGCTTGGCCGATCGTGAACAGCACCGCATCCCAGATGCTGGTGCGATTGAGGTGGTGCCTGCTGACGTTCTCCGGAACAGTACCGAGCGCGGAGAATACCTTGGCGCGTTCGGTGGTCGGGTGGGTGACCGGCACAGTGGACTCGGCAAAGAGAAAGATCCCGATCTCGTCTTGCGCGGAAAGGTACTGGACCATTTCTGCCGCCACCCGCTGGACCAGCGGTCTGCGGGAATAGACGCGCTTCATGCTGCCGCTGGCGTCGATGAGAAACGCCACGCGCCGCGGCTGGGGTTCGCGCTCCACTGTGATCACGGGGACCGGTACGCCGCCCACTTTCACTCGGAAATCGGCGGCTGCGAGGTCGTCGACTGGTTTGTCGAAGGGGTCCGTGACCACGACAGGGACGGTCGCCGGCGAACAGGATGCGGCGGTGTCGCTGGCGTAAGCAGCGTATGCCGGCAGGCAAACAAGGACAGCCAGGATCCAGCTACCACGTAGCAGTGAAGGATGACTCCGCACGGGCCAAAGCTACTGGGCTCCTGCTGGAAGCACAGTGACAGTTGTCACCGTGCTCGGTGACTTTTAGCGCAGCGCTTCCAGCAGCTCGCCGCGGCGCAGGACCAGGTCGGCGACGCGGGTGAAGTCGTCGGAGAGGACGCGGTCCTGCTCCACCTTGGGGCACACCGAGCGGATGGCGGCGTGCGCCTTCTGCAGGCGCTTGGAGGTCTTCAGCGGGGCGAGCAGGTCGAGCGCCTGGGCGGCGGCGATGGCCTCGATGGCCAGCACGTTGGTCGTATTCCGCAGCACGCGCTGCAGCTTGAGAGCCGCGGTCATGCCCATGGAGACGTAGTCTTCCTTGTTGCCGCTGGTGGTGATGGAGTCCACCGAAGCGGGGTGCGCCAGCACCTTGTTCTCGCTGGCCAGGGCGGCGGCGGTCACTTGCGCCATCATGAAGCCGGATTGCAGCCCGGCCTCGCCTACCAGGAACGGCGGCAGGCCTTCGTTGAGGAAAGGGTTCACCAGGCGGTCGATGCGGCGCTCGGAGATGCCGGCCAAGGCGCTCAGGGCGATGGCCAGGAAGTCGAGAGCGAAGGCCACCGGCTCGCCGTGGAAATTGCCGCCGGAGAGGATCTCGCCGCCTTCGTTCTTGCCGGGGAAGACCAGGGGGTTGTCCACGGCGGAGTTCATCTCGATCTCGAAGACTTCGCGGGCGTGGGCCAGGGTGTCGCGGACGGCGCCGTGGACCTGGGGGATGCAGCGCAGCGAGTAGGCGTCCTGCACCCGGCCGCAATTCTTGTGCGAGTCCAGGATGTCGCTGCCGGAGACGAGGCGGGTGAGGTTCTCGGCGGTGCGCACCTGGCCCGCGTGCGGGCGAGCCTTGTGGATGCGGGGGTCGAAGGCGCGGATGGAGCCCTTGAGCGAATCCAGGGTCATGGCCGCGATGACGTCGGCGGAATCGGCCAGGATCTCCGCGGCGGCCAGCGCCAGCGCGCCCACTGCCAGCATCGCCTGGGTGCCGTTGATGAGCGAGATGGCCTCCTTGGCCTCCAGCACCAGCGGCTTGATCTCGGCCTTCCTGAGCGCCTGCGCGCCGGGGATGCGGCGGGAATGCGGGTCGGAGGCGCGCCGCGGCTTGCCGCTGATCCAGGCTTCACCTTCGCCGATGAGCACCAGCGCCAAGTGGGCCAGCGGAGCTAGGTCGCCGCTGGCGCCTACCGAGCCTTGCGACGGGATCACCGGGTGGACGCCGCGGTTGAGCATCTCGCAGAGGCTGTCGATGACGATGGGGCGCACGCCGGAGTAGCCTTTGGCCAGCGAGTTGGCGCGCAGCAGGATCATGGCCCGGACCTCGGCCTCGCTGAGCGGCTCGCCGACACCCACGGCGTGCGAGCGCAGCAGGTTCACCTGCAGCTCGCGGATCTGCGCCGGGGCAATGCGCACGTCGCTGAGCTTCCCGACGCCGGTGGTGACGGCGTACGCGACCTGGTTGTTGTCCACCAGGTCCTCGACCACGCCGCGCGCCTTCTCCACCGCTTGGCGGGCGTCGGGGGCGAGCAGCACGGGACGGCGCTCGTACACCACTTCCTTCAGGTCGTCGAGGTTCAGGTCGTTGCCACTGAGGTGGAGTGCTTTCATCGGTTCCCAGTCGTGATCACGATACGTGGCCCGCGGCGCCGGCGAAGGCCGCCTGGTACTTGGCCGGCAATTCCCGCCGGTTCATGTCGCGGCCGGTGACGATGTGCGTGGTCTCGCCCTCGGCCAGCAGCGTGCCGTCGCCCGAGCGCACGATCTGGTAGCCGAAATGGATCAGCGAGGCGCGCAGGTTCTTGATGCTGGTGCGGACGATGACCTCGTCATCATACCGCGCGGGAGCTTTGAAGCGGCAGCGCACGTCGGCCACCACGATGTAGCAGCCATCGCGCTCTTCCATGTCCTTGTAGGAGAAGCCGAGGGCGCGCAGGAACTCGACGCGCCCGACCTCGAACCAGATGATGAAGTTACAGGGCAAAGCCAGGCTGCCTTGAGAAT
>CAYTPH010000023.1:0-3160 GCA_964439635.1 uncultured Terriglobales bacterium | reverse complement strand
CCATCTGGTCGGTCTCGGCGTAGCGGACGCGCAGGCGCGTCTCGTGCACCGTGGGCTGGCTCACTTGCCGCTCCACTGCGGCTTGCGCTTCTCCAGGAAGCTGCTGATGCCCTCGCGGAAGTCGGCGGTGGTGCGGATGCGGGCGTTGTCCTCGATGGCCTGGGCGATCTGCGCGTCGAGTTGCTCCTTGAGGAAGCCGTTGATCAGCTTCTTGGTGAGCCGAACCGATGAGGGCGAATTCTCCATCAGCACCTGTGCCAGCTCGCGGGCGCGCTCCATCAGTTTCTCCGGCGCCGCGATCTCGTTCACCAGGCCGTAGCGGTGGGCCTCGGCGGCGTCGAAGAGGCGGCCGGTCATCAGCAGGTCGCGGGCGATCTTGTGGCCCACCTGCCAGACCAGGATGGAGGAGACGATGGCCGGCACGAAGCCGATGCGAACCTCGGTGTAGCCGAACTTGGCCTCGGCGACCGAGAGGGTGAAGTCGCACATGGTGGCGATGCCGGTGCCGCCGGCGATGGCGTGGCCGTTGACCGCCGCGATGGTCGGCTTGGGGAAGTCGTAGATACGGCGGAAGAGCCGGGCCATGGTGGTGGAGTCCTTGACGTTCTCCTGGTGCGACTTGCCGAGGAGCTGCTTCAGGCTCTCCAGGTCGAGGCCGGCGCAAAAGGCTTTGCCGGCGCCGGTGATGACGACGACCTGGGCGTCGGACTGCTCCGCCCGGTCGAGCGCCGCCATCAGGTCGGCGACCAGCTCAAAGCTCATGGCGTTGCGCTTGTCGGGCCGATTCAGGGTGATGAGCGCGATGCCAGAATCTTCGGTGTAGAGAATCGTTTTGAGTTCCATATCGTTCATTTACCGCCGAGGCCGCCAAGACCGCCGAGGGTTATGTCCTTTTCTTCCTCGGCGTTCTCGGCGTGCTCGGCGGTGAGAATCATTGTTTGGTTTCTACGCCATGCTTGGCCGCGATGTCGGCGGACATCCTGAGCACTGAATCGAGCGGCTTGTTGAGGCCGAGGTCCAGCCCTTTCTGCGACAGCGTGCGCTGCACTATCTCCGTGGGGATGTTGCCGACCAGCAAATCCTGGGCGAAGGGACATCCGCCCAGGCCGCCCAGGGCGGAGTCGAAGCGGCGCGCGCCCGCGTCGTAAGCGGCGGCGACCTTCTGCCCGGCGCTGTCGGTCCGGCTGTGCAGGTGGACCCCCAGTTCCAACTCCTCGAACTCGCGCACCACCGGGCCGACCACTTCCGCGATCTGTTCAGGGGTGGCCAGGCCGACGGTGTCAGCCAGCGAGATAGCGCCGATGCCCATGTCCACCAGGATGCCCACGGCCTCCACCACCTCCTCCACGTTCCACAGGTCGCCGTAGGGGTTGCCGAAGGCCATGGAGATGTAGACGACGGTGTCGAGGTCGTTGGCGTCGGCCTTGAGCTTGATCTTCTCCAGTTCCTCGACGGCGCTCTCCACCGTCTGGCTCTGGTTGCGCTGCAGGAAGCTGGGCGAAACCGAGTAGGGGAAGCCGACGGTGTGGACGGCGGCGCAGTTGATGGCGCGCTCCACTCCCTTCTCGTTCACCACGATGGCGATGATCTCGACGTCGTCGGGCGGGTCGAGCTGCTCCAGCACCAGCTCGGAGTCGGCCATCTGCGGCACCGCCTTGGGCGAGACGAACGACACCGCGTCAATGTGCTTGAACCCGGCGCCGATGAGCGCGCGCAGGTAGGCGACCTTCACTTCGGTCGGGATCTGGCCCTTCAGCCCCTGCCAGGCGTCGCGGGGGCACTCGATGAGTTTCACCGGTTCCACGGCTAGAACTCACCACGGAGACACGGAGGCACGGAGAAAAACATTTCAGAGAACCTTTCTCACGATGCCACGTGTCAGCACAGGAACGTTAAAGTTGATGATGAAACCGACGCGCTTGCCCGTCAGCCTGAGGTAGGTGAGCAACTGGGCTTTGTGAATCTCCTCCGTGCGCTCGATCGCCTTTAACTCGAGGACCACGGAGTCCTCGACCAAGAGGTCGATCCTGTAACCGCAGTCGAGTTTGACCCCCTTGTACGAAACTGGGACGTCCACCTGGCGTTGGAACTGCAAGCCGCGCAAGGTCAGCTCGTGACAGAGACATTCTTCATATGCCGACTCGAGTAAGCCCGGCCCCAACTCACGATGAACCTCAATGGCCGCTCCGATGATCTGACCGGTGAGGTCCTCTAGAATCAGTTTCCTCCGTGTCTCCGTGTCTCCGTGGTGAATGGCGGTAGTCATGTCTGTAACACTCCGGTCTTGAATTCCGGCACATTGGGGTTGAGCGAAGCCGCCTCCAGGGCGCGGGTGATGGCGTCGCGCGTCTCCATGGGATCGATGATGCGGTCGATCCACAGGCGGGCGGCGCCGTAACGCGGGTCCATCTGCTGGTCGTAAGTGGCCTTGACCTCGTCGTAGAGGTTCTTCTTGTCCTCGTCGCTCAGCTTCTTGCTCCCGCGCTCCAGCTGCTTCAGCTTGATCTCGACCAGGGTGCCGGCGGCCGACGCACCCGACATGACCGAATACTTCGCGCTGGGCCAGGCGAACAGGAAGCGCGGGTCGTAGGCTTTGCCGCACATGGCGTAGTGGCCGGCGCCGAACGACCCGCCGATGATCAGCGTGATCTTGGGCACCACCGAGTTCGACACCGCGTTCACCATCTTGGCGCCGGCGCGGATGATACCGCTCCACTCCGCGTCCTTGCCCACCATGAAGCCGTTCACGTCGTGGAGGAAGACCAGCGGCACCAGGTTCTGATTGCAGTCCATGATGAAGCGCGCCGCCTTCTCCGCCGACTCGGTATAGATCACGCGGCCGAACTCGATGCGCTTGTGCCCCTGGTGGTCGAGCATCTGCACGTGCGTGGCCTGGTTGGCCACGATGCCCACGGCGAAGCCGCCGATGCGCGCGTAACCGCAGAGCACCGTTTCCCCGTATTCGGGCTTGTACTCGTCGAAGCGGCTGCCGTCCACGACGCGGGCGATGACTTCCTTCATGTCGTAGGTGCGCGAGGGCTCGGCCTCGAAGATGCCGTACAGCTCCTCGGCGGCGTAGAGCGGCGGCTCCGGCTGCACCCGATTGAAGGGCGAGGTGCGGCGCGTCCCCATCTTTTCCACCAGCGAGCGAATGCGCTGG
>CAYTPH010000022.1:0-17398 GCA_964439635.1 uncultured Terriglobales bacterium | reverse complement strand
AAGTCCATCCGCGACGTGATCCTGTTCCCCTTGTTGAGACGGGAAAAGCTCAACACGGAGGACACGGAGGAAAAGACGTAGCCTTGCCCACACTGATCGAACGACCCACCCGCATCACCGCCGCCGGCAACCAGCCCAAGCTCATCGACGAGTACGCCGGCCGGGTCAACAACGGCGAGGAGCGCGTCAGCATCGCCCACATGCGCAGCCCGTCGGGATGGGTCGAGCCCGGGCAGACGCCGGAATTCGACGAATATACCGTTGTGCTCAAGGGCATGCTGCGAGTGGAGCATGCGGGTGGGTCGCTCGACGTGCATGCCGGCCAGGCGGTGCTGACGCGCGCCGGCGAGTGGGTGCGCTACTCCACGCCGGAGCCGGAGGGCGCGGAGTACGTCGCCGTCTGCCTGCCGGCGTTCTCGCCCGCCACGGTGCACCGCGACGCGCTGTAGCTCGGGCCGGCACGCTCTCGGCCCTGATCTTCCGCTCGTGGTCCGTCTATCTGGGGATGGGGATGCGGCCCCTGCCGCACTCCGTTGAAAAATATTCCTTTTCCGCGCCGCGAGCGTCAGAATAGAAGGTTGGAACGGCCATCCCGAAGGAGGCCGATTCCGCCGCTGTGCAGTCAGTCACCCCCACAGGAGAGCAGGTACCCAGGTATGGGATTTGACCTCGACCACGACGCCCGCCGCCGGCTCGGCTACAAGCTCATCGACTGCATCAACCAGTATTTTTCTTCCTTGCCGGAGCGCAGCGTGCAGTTGCCGCTGGAGGAGCGCACCTTCGGCGACTTGGCGGACCGCATGCCGGAGATGGGCGAAGACGCCGCTGCCGTCTTGGACGAAGTCTGCCGCGAGCTGGTGGACAAGGGCTTCCACGTCCCCAGCGCCAACTATTTCGGCCTGATGAATCCCACCCCCACCTACATGGCGGTGCTGGCGGAGGCGTTGGTCGCGGCCCTGAACCCACAGCTGGCCACGCTGGCGCGGTCGCAGCTGGCTTCCAAGATCGAGACGGAGACGGTGCGCTGGATCGGCGAGCGGGTGGGCTGGAAGCGTCCTTTCGACGGAACCTTCACCACCGGAGGCAATGAAGCCAACTTCAGCGCCCTGGCCATGGCGCTGGCCGAGCACTTCCCTTCGGCCATCGAGGACGGTCTGCGGGCGCTGGGAGCCCAGCCGGTGCTGTACGCCTCGGCGGAGTCGCATCATTCGCTGGACAAGTCCGCCGGGCTGCTGGGCCTGGGGCGCAAAGCGCTCCGCCGCGTGCCCGTCGACGACCAGGTGCAGATGGACATCGGGCGCCTGGAGGAGCTCATCCAGAAGGACTTGCGCGCGGGTTTCAATCCCTTCTGCGTGGTCGCCACCGCCGGCACCACCAATTCCGGTGCCATTGACGATCTTGAAGCCTTGGCCGACCTCTGCCGCCGGTACCACCTCTGGCTGCACGTGGACGGCGCCTACGGCGGCGCGGCCATCTTCAGCGACCAGCACCGCGACCTGCTGCGCGGCATCGAGGCCGCTGACTCCATCACCATCGATCCGCACAAGTGGCTGGCCATGCCCTTCGCCGCCGGCGTGGTGCTGACCTCGCGGCCCGAGACCCTGCAGCGCGCCTTTGCCGTCACCACGCCCTACATGCCCAAAGTGACGCTGGACGGCGATACCGCCGCCGTGCTGAAGGACAACTTCAAGGTGAGCGCCCAGTGGTCCCGCCGCATGAACTCGCTGAAGTTCTGGCTCACCCTGCGGGTCCACGGCAGGCTGGCGTACGAGCGACTGATCGACTCGCAACTGGAGTTGGCGCGCAGCTTCGCCGCCTGGGTGGATTCGACGGAGGAATTCGAGCTGGCCGCGCCCCAGCGGTTGCCCATCGTCAACTTCCGAGTAAAAGGCGGGCGGTCCGAAGGCGAGATCGCCGCGGGTCACGCCGCCATCGTGGAGGCGGTCACCCGCGACGGCCGGATGTGGATCTCCCAGACGCAGGTGAACGGCCGCAGTGTCCTGCGCATGATGGTGATCAGCTACCTGACCGGCCGGGAGCACCTCGAACGGTTGAAGACCCTCCTGCTCAAGGCGGCGCAGGGGGCCACGCTCCGCACCGCTGCCCGCCCCTGAACTGCACCGCAGCTGGTGCAGTTCCAGTTTGATGCAAGTCTCGTGTATTTTTGGGGCTTGCCTTCCCTCGTCACTCTTTTATAATCCCGCCACTCACTCCAGCCAACGGGCCCTATCCAGTCAGGTCGTCAGCGTTTGCAGTCATCTTCGGAGGAAGCGATGCAGAATGTGCGCAGTGCCACCTTCCTGCTGTTCGTCCTTACCACGTGCGCGGTGCTGGGCTTCGCGCAAAGCCAGATCACAACCGGCGTCATCCAGGGGACAGTGACCGACGCGCAGGGAGCGGTGGTGTCCGGTGCCAGTGTCGAGATCAAGAATGCGGACACCAATCTGACCAAGACGCTCACCACGGACGACAACGGCCGTTTTGCCGGCCTGCTGCTTCCGCCCGGGCGTTACACCGTCACCATCACCAAGCAGGGTTTTGGAAGGCTGATCCAGGAGAACGTGAACCTCACGGTCGGGCAATCGATCAATCTCAGCCCCTCGCTGAAAGTGGCAGGCGTGGAAGAGAGGATCGTGGTGACCGATACGCCCACGATCGAGACGGTGAAGACCGAGTCCAGTTCCACCCTGAACCGCACTACGGTGGAGACCACGCCGGTGCTGGGCCGCAAGTTCGAAGACCTGCTCACCCTCACCCCCGGCGTGGCCATCGTGCAGGGGCCCGACGGTGACGAGATCACCTTCAACGGGCAGCGCGGCATCTTCACCAACGTCAGCCTGGATGGCGGCGACTACCAGAACGGCTTCTTCGGCGAGCAACTGGGCGGGCAGCGCGCCGCCATCGACATCTCCATGGAGGCGGTACAGGAGTTCCAGGTGACCGCGGCGGGCGCCAGCGCCGAGTTCGGGCGCTCCGCCGGCGGCGTGGTGAACGTCATCACCAAGTCCGGCACCAATGAGTTCCACGGCAGCCTGTTCCACTACCAGCGCCTGGAAGCCCTGACCTCGAACACCTCCGACGGCAAACCGCTCACCGACTTTCACCGCGAGCAGACCGGCTTCACCATCGGCGGCCCCATCGTCAAGGACAAGCACTTCTTCTTTGGCAACGGTGAGTTCGTCGGCGCCAACCTGCAGCGCGACAACCTGAGCGCCCAGGTGGGGACGACGGCCTGCCCCATGACTTCCGGTTTCGACATCTCCAATCCTGCGCACGAGACCATGATCGTGGGCAACGGGGACTGCCAGAGGCTGGCGTTACTGGAGTATTGGGATACCGCCCTGGGCGTGGATGAGGGGCAAGCGGTGCGCCGGCCAACGCACACCTACAACCTGCTGGGCAAGTGGGACTGGAACATCAGCGAGAACCACCGTTCCAACGCCTCCTACAACTTCACCACCTCGCGTAAGGTGAACGAGACCTTCGATGTGGCCACCTTCGGCAGCTCGGCCAATGGCATCGAGGGTACGGCCAAGATCCATGTCTTCAACTGGAACTTATCGAGCACCTTCAGCCCGACGGTCCTGAACGAGGCCCACTTCGGTTACACGCGAGAAGACCGGCCGCGGGCGTCGCTGGATACGCCCATCACTCCCGATGTCGCCATCTCGGCAGATGGGACGGCGCGCGCAGAAGGCTTGTCGTTCCGCTTCGGCCACCCCTTCTTCCTGCAGCCCAATGTAGACGAGCTTTTCTGGCGGACGCAGATCCGCGACAACGTCTCCATCGTCAAGGGCAAGCACAACATCAAGTTCGGCGGGGAATGGATCCACAGCCTCAACGACCAGGTGTTCCGCGGCTTCTTCCAGAGCCGCCACATCTTTGATTCCGTGGCGGGCTTCTTGCGCTACACCGCCGATCCTTTGCTGGGGCCGGGCTTCGGACCGACCACCGGCGAATGCGCGGCGGACGCCGCCGGTACCCGCAGCGGGGTGTATGACGACCTGGTCGTTCCGTCGGGAGCCTGCGGCGCCTTCGGCTTCGTCAACAACCCCTTCACCTTCGGGCCCGGGCCCCTGGTCCTGTTCCTGCAGGGCGCGGGGCGCGATGGCCTGGCCACGGATGCCGCCGGAGCCTCGAACATCACCAATGAAGACTTTGCCTTCTTCATCCAGGACAAATGGCAGATCACTCCCTACTTCACCTTGAATCTGGGGTTCCGCTGGGAGGCGCAACTCTTCCCCGATCCCGTCGTTTCCCCCAGCGACACGGTGTACGCCCCGTTCTTGAGCGATCCGAGGTTCCCGTCGGACGGCACTCTGCCCAGCGACAAAAAGATGATCCAGCCGCGCATCGGCTTCGCCTGGGACGTGGCTAAGAATGGGAAGTCCCTGATACGCGCCAGTTGGGGCATCTACAACGCCCGGCAGAACATGTTGAGCCAGGTGGGTTCGATCACCACCAACGGCGTGCAGCAGCAGACCCTGTTCCAGAACTCCGCCATCAACGGCTTCGGAGCACCGCCCCCGCTCAACTGCACGGTGACGCCGTGCGTGCCCGGGGTCCTGACACCGGCGCCGCTGCCGCCCGGCACCTTCAACCTGTTCACCGGCGTCCGCGTGTTCGACCGCAATTACCGGAACCCGCGGGTCTACACCGGGAACGTCGCGTTCGAACAGGAGTTGGCGCCGAACTGGGCTGCTTACGTCGATTTCACCTGGTCCAAGGGCGTGTACCTGACCAACTTCCTTAACTACAACCGCGCCGACCGCGGCGCCCCATTCGCTCCCATCCTGGATGAGACGGCGGTCACCAGCAGCCGCGCCAACTCCTTGTATCGTGGTGTGACCTTCGGCGTCCGGAAGCGCTTCAGCAAGGGCTTCCAGATGGACAGCAACTACACCTACGCCGTGGACTACGACAACGATTCCAACGAGCGCGATCCGTTCACCGACCGCAGCGCCCGCGTCTTCCCGGACACGGCGGACCCGTTCGACCTGCGGCGCGATTACTCCTATTCGGATCGCGACATCCGTCACCGCTTCAACTTCGTGCTGTTCGCCCAGCTTCCCGGAAAACTCGAGGTGAACACTCGCATGCAGGCCCGCTCGTCTCAGCCGATCACGCCTGCGGTGCGCTTCATCCCTGCAACCGTCGGAGTACCCTGCACAACGGAAGCGACCTGCATCGACTTGGGCCGCAACTCCGAGCGCAAGGACAATGCCTACTTCTCCCTCGACTGGCGCGTACAGCGCCCGTTCAAGATCGGCGAGCGCTTCGCCGTGGTACCCATCTTCGAGATGTTCAACACCTTCAACAACGAGAACAACGTGAACCCGCTGACCACGCCGTCGTTCTTCAACTTCGACGGCTTCCTGCGGCAGGGCGTAGGCGACCCCCGCCAGGCGCAGTTGGCGGTCAAGCTGACCTGGTAATAGGAAGAGGTGTGAGTCCCGGCGCCCGCGGGCGCCGGGTTTTTTTGTCAGGCGAAGGCGGCCTGGGCGGCAGAGAGACGCGCGAGCAGGCGCTCGCGGTAGGAGTCGCTGACGAAGGCGGCTTCGGCGGCATTCCGCTGGCATTGCCAGAATTCGGCCAGACCCCACCCTGCCGTCTCGGCCAGGCGCTCGAACTCGTTGGTGACGGTGGTTTCCGAGGGCGTCCGCCCATCCGTGCTGACCGTGACCTTCACCCCATCTTTCAGGTAAGCCGCAATGGGATGGGACTGCAGCGAGCCCACGGCGCGCGTCTGCACGTTGGAGGTAGGACACATCTCCAGGGCGGCGCCGCGGGCCTTGACCTCGTCGAGGACGATGGGGGAGTGCCCCGCCCTCACTCCGTGCCCGATCCGTTCCGCGCCGAGCACGCTCAGCGCCTCCTGGACGCTGTGCGGCCCGGCCGCTTCGCCGGCATGGATGGTGCGCCGCAGGCCGGCGTCCCGCGCCAGCTCGAAGGCGGCGGCGTGCGGCGTGCCGGGGTATCGCGCCTCGTCTCCCGCCAGGTCGAGCGCGCAGACCTTGTCGGCGTTGTCGGCGGCCAGCTTCGCGATGCGCACGCTGGTATCGGGGTCCTGGTGCCGCAGGCAGCACAGGATCAACCCGGCATCGACCCCCGTCAGGCGCTTCCCTTCCTGTAAGCCCGCGTGGACCGCGTCCACCACCTGCTGCAGCACCAGGCCGCGGCGCTGGTGCAGCTGCGGCGCGAAGCGGACCTCGCCATAGATGACCCCGTCGGAGCGAAAATCCTCGACCAGCTCGCGGGCGATGCGCGCCAGGTCCTCAGGACGCTGCATGACGGCCACTGCCAGATCGATGCGCGCCAGATAGTCGGCCAGGTCCGCGCACAAGGGCGGAGCCACCAGCGCTTCGCGCAGCGAGGGCGGCAGCTCCAGCCCGGTCTGGCGGGCGATGTCCGCTACCGTGCCGATGCGGACGCACGCGTCCAAGTGGCAATGCAGCTCGACCTTCGGCAGCGTTGCAAAGCGGGAGGCTTCGTTGATCGGGGGCATGGGGAGTCCGGGTGCCGGTGGGGTATTCTAAGGCACCCTATGAGCAACGCGGCAGCCCGGAGCGACCGGCCACCCATCCAGACCGCCCACCTCTTTCCCATCCTCGACGCCCGCCTGATCGAGCTGCTGCGTTCGCTGGCGCCCGAAGAATGGAATAAGCCGGCGCTGCCCAAGTGGACGGTGAGGGACATCGCGGCGCACCTGCTCGACAGCAACGTCCGGCGGCTCTCGATGGAGCGCGACCGCTACTTCGGCGAGAGCTTCTCCGGCAGTTCCTACAGCGACCTGGTGGACTTCCTCAACCGGCTGAACGACGACTGGGTACAGGCCTGCCGCCGGCTGAGCCCGGCCGTCCTCACCGACCTGCTGGAGCACACCGGACGACAGTTGAGCGAGCACGTTCAGTCGCTCGATCCCTTCGGACCGGCCGCTTTCGGAGTGGCCTGGGCGGGCGAGGATATCTCCCAGAGCTGGTTCGACGTCGCCCGCGAGTACACCGAGAAGTGGCACCACCAGCAGCAGATCCGCGAAGCCGTCGGGCGCCCAGGCATCATGACGCGCGAGCTCTACTACCCGGTGCTGGACACGTTCATGCGGGCGCTGCCGATGACCTATCGCGAGGTCGCCGCGGCGGAGGGGACTTGCATCGAGGTGCGGGTGAGCGGCGAGGCCGGAGGCGCGTGGTTCCTGCTCCGGTCCGGCTCGAAGTGGTCCCTCGGGCCCGGCGGCGATCCGCCGAGGGCCGGCGTCACCATCCCCGGACCGATCGCCTGGCGGCTGTTCACCAAGGGCATCGACAAAGAAGAGGCGCTGGCGCGGCTGACCATCACCGGCGACCGCCAGCTCGGCGCTCACCTCGTGAACACCATCGCCATCATGGGCTGACGGGCGTATTCGCCGCGGCAATTCACAAAGCCGGGAGCGCGACCGACAATCACTCATGTCTCTGATCGAGACCCTTCGAGAACCCTGGCATCCGGTCACCCGCCCCGCCCTCGCCGGCTGGCTCGTCTTCTACGCTTTGTTCCTGGTCTACCTCTATTCCGGGCACGGGCAATTGCAGGCCATCGACAACGTGAACCTGGTGGTGCACGAGGCCGGACACGCCCTGCTCGGCTGGTTCGGCGAGCGGCTCGGCATCGCCGGCGGGACCATCTTCCAGCTGCTGGTGCCGTTGGCGCTGGCAGCGTCGTTCGCCTGGAAGCGCCAGCTGCCCGGTACAGCATTCTGCCTTTTCATGCTTTTTCAGAACTTCTTGGGAATCGCCGTTTACGTGGCGGACGCGCGCGCGATGGAGCTGGACCTGGTCTCCATCGGCGGCGGCGACATCATCGAGCACGACTGGAACCTGATGCTGTCCTGGTGGGGCCTGCTGCACCGCGACCGCGAACTGGCGGCGCTGGTGCGTCTGCTGGGCTGGGTGGGAATGCTGGCAACGGTCGGAGGGCTGGCCTGGAGAGCCTTGTTCACTGCGGAGGAAAAAGGCCGGGCCGCCGGCGCGGTCTGAGGAAGTATGGTGAGCGCGGAAGGATTCGAACCTTCGACCCATGCCTTAAAAGGGCATTGCTCTACCAGCTGAGCTACGCGCCCACAATACACAACTCTAGCACAGGACCGCAGGAGGAGCGGCGCATTGACACAGCCGCGACTCAGGCCTATGGTGCTGCCCGCAAGGGGGAGGTGCTTCATGCGGAGAGCGATCGGCATCGCGTTGCTGGGCCTTCTGCCGTTAGCAGTGCTCTATGCCAAGAGCAAGGCGGAAGAACGGCTGGAGAACTGCGGCACGGTCATCGAGGAGATCTTGAACGTTCCTGACAATGTTCCGCAGGACTTGCTGGACAAGGCGGAGTGTGTGGGAGTGATCCCTTCGGTGAAGAAGTTCGCGCTGGGACTGGGAGGCAGCTGGGGCAGCGGGGCGTTCGTCTGCCGGGGTGGGCAGAAGTTCGACGGTCCCTGGGGTGCTCCGGCCATGTACAAGCTGGGCGGCGGCAGCTTTGGGCTGCAATTAGGCGGCTCCGCCACCGATTTCGTGCTGCTGGTGATGAACCCCAAGGGCGTGGACGCGATCCTGAAGAGCCAGTCCAAGCTGGGCGGAGATGCCTCGGTCGCCGGCGGCCCGAAAGGCCGTACGGCCTCGGCGGCCACCGATGTGACCCTCAAGGCCGAGGTTCTCACCTACTCGCGCTCCAAGGGGGCTTTTGCAGGTGTGTCGCTGGAGGGGGCCTCGCTGCGTCCCGACGACGGGGCGACGAAGGAGGTCTACGGCCAGGCCCTGACCGCGGAGCAGGTCCTACGCCAGGGCAAGGCGGTGACGCCGCCTGCCGGCAAGAAGTTGGTGGACCTGCTCAACAAGAAATCGCCCAAGAACCGCAGCTGAGAGCGATCCCGCTGCACTGCTGGCGGATGGAGGGGCGGCACACGCCGCCCTTCTCTTACTTCACCTGCATCTTCTCGATGTACTTGGTCAGGTTCACCACGCGCTGCTGCACTTCCGCCTGGTGGCCTTCGCTCATGCGCCAGAAGATGCGTCCCCACACCGGCATCTCCTTGGAGCCGTGCGCCGGCATCTCCACCGTGCCGTTGATCACGGAATAGACGCGGTTGTAGGGGAACTTGCCGTCGCTGCTGCGCTTGGCCATGGTGGTGAGGTCGGGGATGGGGGCCTTCAGCGCCGGCGCGGCGGGGCCGTTGCCCTTGCCGTCCAGGCCATGGCAGGAGGCGCAGTACTGCTTGTACATCTCCGCCCCGGAAGCGGGAGAAGTGTAGGTTGCGGGAACCTTTTTGAGCTTCTTCTCGGGCTCTTGTTTCTGGGCTTCCTGCGCGCTCACGAGCAAGGTGAACACCAGGACCAGCGCGGTCAGAATGAACAGGATGCGGGCAAACATGGCGTGTCCTCCATCGCGGCCGGAAATCGCGAAAGGGATATGAGGGCCGGTCGGAACACCGGAGGAGGTTGCGGCGGCGATCCGGCGATCTTGCGCCGCGGCGCGCTCCGCCAGCCGGAGTGTCCCGTCAGTAGTCTGGAGTGGGAACGCAACCGGCGCGGTGACCCGGGTCACACCGCCCTGTGAGCGACTCAGCGCTCCACCAGGCTCTCGAGCGTCTGGAAAAAACCGGGGAGTGAGACGTCGGCGGCCTCGGCGCCGCGGATAACGACCTCGCCGGAAGCGCGCAACGCCGCCACCGCGAAGGCCATGGCGATGCGGTGGTCGCCGGCCGAATCCACCGTTCCGCCGGAAAGCGCCTGCCCGCCCGGGATGCGAAGCCCGTCCTCCATTTCTTCTACCTCGCCCCCGAGGGCGCGAAGATTCTCGGCGATGGCGCGGATGCGGTCAGATTCTTTCACCCGAAGCTCGCCGGCATCCCGGATCTCGATCCCCCCGTCCGTGTAAGGCGCGATGGCAGCCAGGACAGGGAGTTCGTCGATGAGCGCGGCTGTCAGGGCACCAAAGACGGAGGTTCCCCGCAGCCGCCCTCTCGGCTGCAGGTTGAGGCTGCCCACCAGCTCGCCATGCCGCTCTTCCACGTTCAGGAACGCGGTGCGCGCGCCCATGGCGGCCAGCACGTCGAGGATGGCGGCCCGCGTGGGGTTCAGCAGCACGTCATCAATGACCAGGTTCGAGCCCGGGAAGAGTGCGGCCGCGCAGAGATAGAAGGCAGCGGAGGAAATGTCGCCCGGGATGGTGGCCTCGATGGCGCGCAGGGACTGGCGCCCGCGGACGCCCGCGCGCAGCCGCTCCCGTTGGACATCGGCGCCGAAGGCGCGAAGCGCCAGCTCGCCGTGGTCGCGTGTGGGCTGCGGCTCCTCCACCCAGGTCTCTCCCTCGGCCAGAAGCCCGGCGAACAGCACGCAAGTCTTCACCTGCGCGCTAGCCACCGGCATGCGGTATTCGCTCCCGCGCAGCGGTGCTCCCTTGATGCGCAGCGGCGGACGTCCACCGGGAGCAGATTCGATCCGCGCCCCCATTCTTTCCAGGGGCTCGATGACGCGCTGCATGGGTCGACGGGACAAGGACGCATCCCCGTTCAGTTCGGACACGAAAGTCTGGGCGGCCAGGATCCCGGAAAGCATCCGCATGGTGGAGCCGGAGTTGCCGCAGTCGAGCGGCCCATCCGGCCGCCGCAGCAGCCCTCCTTCGATCTCCACCGTATTCCCTTCCCGTCGGACAGGGCGTCCCAGCGCCTCGACCGCTTTGAGCGTGCTCCGGGCATCGGCTCCGGAAGAGAAGTGGTGCAGGCGGGTGCGCCCCTCTGCGATGGAGGCAAGCATGGCGTAACGATGGCAGAGGGACTTGTCGCCCGGCAGCCGCAGCGCGCCCGATACGTTGCGCGCGGGCCGGACGACGACCTCAGACATCAGGCGCGCGCGTGCGCGGGTGTGGCGTCGCGCAGCATCTCCGCCGGGATCTCGCGCGCGACCAGGGAGACTTCGAACATCGGCGTCTCGGAGCCGCGTCCCCAGCGGTTCACTTCCCAGTGCGCCCGCAGGAACCGCAGCCCCGGTTGCGCCGTCAGATCCAGCAACAGCGGATGTTCACCGGCATAGAAGAGCTGCGGGAACGAGGCAATCGCCTTCTGCCCCCAGTCGGCGCCGTCGGGAGAAGCCCACACCGACAGGTCGAGCGATTCCTGCTCGACGGTCCTGGTCACGTTCAGCGTGAGCAGGAGGACACGCTGTTGAGCGGCGCTGATGTCAGCTGCCTGCCCATCGCCCTTGGCGGTGATGACGGTGTGTTCGGGGACGAGAGTGATTTCCAGCATCGGCGTGCATTGTAAGCGAAAGGCTACCAGGGCGGAAGCGAGTCCAGGAACTTGCGCAGTGCGGCGCCGGCCTGCTGCGGTTGCTCGAACACCGCCAGGTGGCCCGCCCGGGGGATCACCTCCAGCCGCGCATCCGGCAGCTCCCGGCGCATGGCTTCTGCCGCCTCCAGGGGAGAAATGCCGTCCTCATCACCGAACAGCAGGAGCGTGGGGACGGTGATCGTCTTCAGAGTAGCCATCGAGTCAGGGCGGTCGGCCATACCCTCCTGGACGGCTGCGATGCCCTTTGCCGTCGCGCGGTCCATCAGCTTCCGGACAGCGCTGACCACGTCCGGGCGGTTGGCCCGCGTGGTCTGGCCCAGCAGCTTGGGGATCATGCTGTCGGAGAACTGGGAAGGGCCGTGCTTGAGCACGTCCTGGGCGGCCTGGAGGCGGGTGGCGCGCCCCTCCGCGGTGTCGGCATTGGCGCGGGTGTCGCACAGCGCCAGCGCCGCCACGCGCTCCCGGAAACACCGCCAGAACTCGAACAGGATGTAGCCGCCGATGGAGACCCCGGCGAATACCGCCCGGGCGACGCCGGCGGCGTCGCACACCCGCAGCAAGTCCTGCGCGTGCTTCTCCATGGTGGCCGGCCCGGAGCCAGTTCCGGAGTCGCCGTGTCCGCGTAGGTCGGGAAGGATCAGGCGGTAGCGGGCGGACAGCAGGTCGGCCGCCGGCAGCCAGAGGCGATGGTTGAGCGGAAAGGCGTGCAGCAGCACGACGGCGGGGCCGTCTCCGATCACCTGGTAGGCGATCTGGGCGTCGTCGCTGGTGACGTGCATGGGCGCGATTGTAGCGCGCCTAGGAGCTGTGGACGCGCTCGCCGTTCGCCGGGGCGATTGCCAGCTCGGGCTCCTCCGGCATGACGATCCAGCCCACGATATAGGCGATGATGCCGGGGCCGCCCAGCAGCGCGGTCAGCACCACCACCAGCCGCAGCAAGGTGACGTCCAGGTCGAAGAACTCGGCGAATCCCTGGCAGACGCCGGCGATCTTGCGCCCATGGCGCGGGCGCACCAGGCGCTTCCGGGCCACCGACACGGCTACCCGCTTCCCGCAGTAGGCACACAGTAGGGCGTCGTCCTGGATCACTTTGCCGCAGTAATTGCAGTACATGGTCCCGCCTCCTTAGCACAGGATACGCTGAAACCGGGCTGCAGGTTCCCGCTTAGGGCTGCTGGAAGGGCACTTTCAGGTGCTTGCGGGCGAGGGCGGCGTGGGGGGTGTCGTCGTCGGTGGCGATTACCGCGCTGTAGTGCTGGAGGGCGGCCTCGCGCTTGCGCAGAACGTCGTACATCTGCCCGGCCCCAAGGTCAGCCCGCTGCAGAAGTTCCCGATCGGCGTTGGGGAAGCTGCGCACCCGCTCGTAGGCCTCCGCCGCTTCGGCGTGGGCCCGCTGTCCGCGGAGGGCTTCGCCCAGGCCGTAGGCGGCCAGTTCCAGGTGAGGGTCGGGATAGAAGCCGGCAGCTCCCTGTTCCAGGACGCGGCGATAAGCGGCGATCGCCTCCGGCCCGCGCCCCATGTCGTTCAGGACGTTGGCCTCCTCCAGGGCAAAGAGGAAATTCCTGGGGTGGGTAGCCAGCAGCTCGCGGGCGACCGCCAGGGCGTCACTGAAGCGCTGCTCGCGGCGCAGGAAGAGGGAAAGAGCGATGCGGGCGTCGATGGCGGTCTCGCCGTTGGCGGCGGCGGCCTCCTGCAGGAACTGCAGGCCCTTCTTCTTGTTGCCGCTCAGCCCCACCAGCGAAACCGCGATCTTCACCGCCCAGGGCAAGCTGCCGGCAACGTAGTTATGGACCCCTACCACCGTCTTGGCATCGTGGAACCGGGCGTCAATTTCCAGCACCCGTTCATGGTCCTTCTTGGCGCCGACGGCGCTGCGCAGCGCCGAAAACCAGGCGCGGTCCACCATCCCGATGCAGAGCGCGCGCATGCCGCGGGTGGCGCCGCGCGCGTACAGGGCCTGCACGTCATTGGGGTCGGCCTTCAGCCGCTGCTCCGCGAGCTGCAGGGCCCGCGCCATCAGCTGGTTCACGCGCTCGCGGACCTTCGGGTCGAAGCTGACCTTCTTGCGATCCAGGAAGCTGTTGTTCGAGTAGAGGCCCGTATCCAGCGCCCCCACCCGGTAGAGTTCGCGCAGCAGGACGGCCGAGAGCAGGTGGTTGACCGCGGCCGGGTCGTCCGGCCGGAGCTTCAGGGCGCGCTCGAAGCTGGCTACCGCAGCTTCGTAATCCAGATCGTAATAGTGCACGAAGCCGGCCCGGGTATGGGTCTCGAAAGGCCCGGAGGCAGCGTTGCCGTTTGCCGGCTTCTCCTGTGCGACGGCGGGCCAGACCACGGCGGTAACCAGCAGGGACACGCAAACCACCCGGTGCACAAAACGATACCGTCGGCCGCCGGGGTAAGGTCTCATGAGCAGGGAGTACGGGCAGTTTACCTGATATCCGGGCAAAGCCGCGAGGAGGTGGGAAGCGCCGCCAGCTGGCTGGGCACTCAGTGTTTCCTGGCAGCTAGTTCGTCGGGCTCCGGCCGCCCGCTGGGCTGGTCCATGCGGTAGAGGTGATGCAGGGGGCCGGTGCCTTTACCCACGGGATACGCCCGGGCGATGGCCTGGGTGACGTAGACCTTGGCGTGGATGGCGGCGTCGCCGACCTGCCGGCCCTGGGCCAGGTTTGCCGCCAGGGCTGCGGCAAAGGCACACCCCGTGCCGTGGGTGCTGGTGGACTTGATGCGGTCGGAGCCAAGCTCGACCCACCGGGCACCTTCAGGGGTGGCGCTGCTCAGCAGGTCGACCGCCTTCTCCAGGTGGCCACCGGTCACGACCACATGGGGCGCTCCCAGGTCGTGCAGCTGCCTGGCGGCCTGCTTCATCTGCTGCAGGTTCGATACCTCCATGCCAGTCAGCCGGCCAGCCTCCTCGACATTGGGTGTGATGACGGTGCAAAGCGGTATCAGCTTGCGTATGAGGACATCAACCCCTTTTTTATCAATAAGTTCTGCTCCAGAAGAGGCCTTCAGGATGGGATCGAGGACCACATTGCGGATTCCCCGAGTGCTCAGGAACGTGGCCACCGCCTCCACCACCTCGGCCGAGCCCAGCATGCCGATCCGCACTGCCGCAATAGGGAGGTCGGAGGCCAGCTCCTCAAGGGTGTCGGAAACCAGCGTGGCCCCGACCGGCTCCACCCGCTTGACCCCGGCGGTGGACTGGACGGTCAGGGCGGTCACGCAGGCCACCCCGAAGCAGCTATGGGCGGCAAAGGTCTTGATGTCGGCGGTCACGCCGGCTCCCGAGGAGGGGTCAAAGCCGGCGATGCTCAGGACGATGGGAGGCGTCTGGGGCGGCATGGGGGCAATGTAGCAGCAGTCGCCCCTCCTTGCCACCCCCGGTCAAACTGCCACTCCAGGGTGCATCAAACCCAGTTCGGTGCCTTCCCCATTCAAAATTAAGTTGCTGAAAATAAGCAGCTTAACTTTCAAAGCATCACTTTGGGGTTGACGAATCCGCTTCCTGACCGGGACAATATTCAGACTTATCCCAAAATCTGTAGGGATGGGGAGGAATTTAGAGACTGCGAGGACACGGAATGCGACGAGTTCTACCCTACATTCTGACGGTGCTGTTGGCCGGCTCGATGTGGGCGGCACCCGCCGGGAAACCAGGCCCCAAGTCTAAGAAGGAATCCCCCAAAGCCTACCAGGTGGGCAAGGCCTCCTGGTACGGCAAGTACTTCCACGGCAGGACCACCGCCAGCGGCGAGCCGTACGACATGTTCCAATTCACGGCCGCCCATCGAGAGCTGCCCCTGGGCACCTGGGTCAAGGTAACCAACCTGCAAAACGGCAAGTTCGTCTATGTGCGGGTGAATGACCGCGGGCCCGTGCCCCAGAGCCGGATCATCGACCTTTCTTACGCCGCCGCCCAGGTGCTGGGTACCCGGGCGCGGGGTATCGCCAAGGTGCGGCTGGATGTGGTCGAGGCTCCGCCCGTCGTGGCGGACAACCGGACCGCCCGCGCCGGAGGCGTGCAGTAGCGCTGCGGTACACTGTCCGGGATGCCGGATGCCCGCGAGCGCCTGATCGTCGCCCTGGATGTGTCCACGGCGGCGGACGCCCTGAAGATCGTCTCTCAGGTCGGCGAAGCGGCCAGCACCTATAAAGTCGGCAATCAGCTCTTCACGGCCGAGGGGCCGCAAGTCGTCCGCGACCTGGTGGCCTCCGGCCGAAAGGTCTGTCTAGACCTGGAATTCCACGACATTCCCAACACTGTCGCCGGCGGAGTGCGCTCCGCCGCCGAACTCGGCGTAAGCATGCTCACGGTGCACGCCGCGGGTGGCTCCAGGATGATGCGGGCTGCTAACGAGGCGGCAGGCAATGGCGGTCCCTTGATCCTGGCGGTTACGGTGCTGACCAGCCTCGACGACGACGACTTGCAGGAAGTGGGCGTGGCCGGGCGGGCGGTGGACCAGGTGCTTCGCCTGGCTAACCTTGCCAAAGCGGCGGGCTGCGGCGGGGTGGTGGCGTCGCCCCAGGAGGTCAAGCCGCTACGACAGGCACTGGGCGCCGGATTCGCAATCGTGACGCCTGGGGTGCGTCCGGCGGGGGCAGAAACCGGAGATCAGGCCAGGGTGGCCACTCCCGCGCAAGCCGTCCGCGACGGCGCCAGCCACATCGTGGTCGGCCGGCCCATCACGGCTGCCGCCGATCCGGCCAAGGCGGCTCGAGCCATCCTGGACGAAATCGCCGGCGCGTAAAGAGCAATTCACCGCCGAGGGCGCCGAGATCGCCGAGAAACACCAAGAAAAGGCCACGGATTTAACGGATAAGACAGATTCCGCGCGGGAATCCCGATCCATCCGTGTGAATCCGTGGCCTAGTTTCTTCTCGGCGCTCTCGGCGTGCTCGGCGGTGAAAAAAGAAGCTACAGCTTCTCGAAGAACTCGCAGGCCGAGCAGGAGATGTAGATCCCGCCGGGGACGCCGCGGTCGCGGTCCTTCACCCGCTTGACGATGCGGGTGGGCTTGCCGCACTTGGGGCAGTCGGTGGACTTGGTGGTGTCCATCACCTTCTTGCGATCGGCCGTCTTGGCGATCTTTGCCATGGTTCTCTCCTAACAGGTGTCTCCCGGCGCGCAGCCGGTCACGTTCTTCTGGATTGGTCGGGAGTCAGTCCGGAAGGAAATGTACTCGCCAACCCTTCATTCTACACGACGCCAGCTGATTGCCGCGGCCGAGGGCGGCCGGGCTACAACTCCGCTAGCGCACCACCAGGTTCACCAGCTTGTTGGGCACCACGATGGCTTTCACCACCTGCTTGCCGTCGAGCGACGCCCGCACCTTCTCGTCCTTGAGCGCCAGCTCGCGGACGTGGTCTTCGGCGCTGCCCATGGGCACCACCAGGCGACCGCGGATCTTGCCGTTCACCTGGACGACGATCTCCACCTCGTCCTCGCGCGCCAGCGCCGGGTCGAACTGCGGCCAAGGCTCGCGCATGAGGTTGGACTTCTCCCCCATCACTTCCCAAAGTTCGTGAGCCAGATACGGCGCCAGCGGCGAGAGCAGCAGGACGAGCTTGCGCTGCACATCGCCCAGCAGCGCCACCGGCATGCCGGCAACCTTGTCCTCGATGCCGTACAGCTCGTTCACCAGCTCCATGATGGCGGCCACGCAGGTGTTGAAGTGCCAGCGACCGTTGAAGTCGTCGGTGATGCGCTTGATGGTCTGGTGCAGCTTGCGCTGGATGGCGCGGGCCTCCGGCGAGAGCTCCGCCGGAACCTTGCCGCGCCAGTCCGGATGATCCGGGCGGGCGTTGCGCATCACGAAGCGGTACACGCGCCCCAGGAAGCGGTGGATGCCCTCGATGGCGGTATCGCTCCAGTCCAGGTCGCGGTCGGGCGGGGCGGCGAACAGCGTGTACAGCCGCGTGGTGTCGGCGCCGTAGCGCTCCACCATGTCGTCGGGCGAGACGATATTGCCCAGGCTCTTCGACATCTTGGCGCCGTCCTTGATCACCATGCCCTGGGTGAACAGGCGCTGCACCGGCTCGTGGTTCGACACCAAGCCCAGGTCGCGCATCACCTTGGTCCAGAAGCGCGAG
>CAYTPH010000021.1:0-17846 GCA_964439635.1 uncultured Terriglobales bacterium | reverse complement strand
CTGGAGAACCTGGGATACCGCCAGATGGTCACGTTCTTCCGCGCGCAGGGCGTGTTGCAGTATTTCGCCGGGCTCAGGAAGTGGGAGTTCGTCGCGCACAGGGGGCTCCGCAGCCAGGCTGCGGCGGCAAGCAAATGAACCTGATGTTCTGGCTCACAAACCGCGTCCTCATCGGCCTGCTGCTGTTCTTCACCCTGGTGGGCCTGTGGGAGTTCAAGTGGAAGCCGCAGTACCGCCCCCACTACGAGGCCGGGGTCTCGTACTACCAGAGCGCCGAATACCAGGACGCGCTGTCGGCCTTTGAGCGCGCTTACCAGATCGCCCCCAACTCGCTCGACGTCATCATGATGATGGGGTGGGCGAACCTGAAGCTGCGCCGCTTCGAGGAGGCGCGATTCTTCTTTGACCGCGCCATCCGTATCGATCCCCGCACAGACGAGGCGCAGATGGGCGCCGCCTTCGTGGCCATGGAGACCGGCCGCGGCAACTTCGATCCCAAGGTCCTCCATCGCCTGCTGGGTAAGCGAGGCGGCGAGCCCAGTGTCCGTATTCTGGCGGCCAACGCGCTCATTCAGGAAGGCAAGAACCTGGAGGCGGCGGACATCTACCGCGACCTGGTGCGCGACCGCGACTACGGTGAGGCCGCCCGCACCGCCCTGGACGAGATGTTCGGGCTCAAGGGGTTCCCGGGTGACGCCATCCCGCGCGGCCTCCCGGAGCCCAGCAGACCCTCGCAGACACAGATCCGTTTCCGCGCCTCCGAGGGCTCCATGTGGCGGCTGGGGCCCAAGGGATGGGAGAAGATGTACATCGCCGGCATGAACATCGGCCCCGGCGCTCCCGGCTACTATCCGGGGGCGCCGCCGAACGACGGAGTGATGTACGCCGAATGGCTGCGCGCCAGCGAGCAGATGAACGCCAACGTGGTCCGGGCGTACACGCTGCTGCCCCCCGCCTTTTACCGCGCCTTCAAGCACCACGCGGACGGCGGGGGAAAGCTGGTGCTCTACCAGCAGATCTGGGTGGGGGACCCGCCGAACAAGGACCTCTACGAACCGAACTTCGTGGAGGCCACCAAGACCGAGATCCGCTACGCCGTGGACGCGCTCCACGGCCGCGGCGAGGTGCCCAAGAAGCACGCCCGCGGCAGCGGCGTCTTCGACCAGGACATCGCGGCGCACGTGGGCGCCATCCTTCTGGGCCGCGAATTCGAGCCTTCGGTGGTGATCCAGACCAACGTCATCAACGCCGGCCGCTCGCGCTTCGACGGCCGGTACATCGCCATCTCCCAGGGGACGGCGACGGAGGTGTGGCTGGCCGAGATGCTGGACTACCTGGTCTCGTACCAGTTGGAGACCTACAACTGGCAGCATCCGGTGGCCATCGTCAACTGGCCGCCGCTGGATCCGCTCACCCATCCCACCGAGGCCAACAACCTGGAGGAGGTGCGGCACCGCATGCGCCGCGGTGAGCAGCTGGCGCTGCCCAAGGGCGTGGAGGACGACAACGACGCCGTCGCCATCGACGAGACCAAGTACCGGCCCTCGTCTTCCTTCTTTGCGGGGATGTTCGCCTCCTATCACGTCTATCCCTATTACCCGGACTTCCTGCTGCTCGATCCGAATTACCTGAAGGCGCGCGACAGCGAGGGCCTGAACCCCATGTTCGGCTACCTGCAGCAGCTGCGCGCCCACCTGCCGCCCGCCATGCCGCTGGTGATCACCGAATACGGAGTACCGAACTCGATCGGCATCTCGCACTTCCACCCCTACGGGTGGCACCACGGCGGACACACGGAGACGGAGCAGGGGCAGATCCTGGCGCGGCTCGCGCGCAGCATCCAGGAGTCCGGCTGCGCCGGCGGCATCGCCTTCTCCCTGGTCGACGAGTGGTACAAGCACAACTGGCTGACGGTGGACTTTGAGAATCCCATCGACCGCGCCGGCCTGTGGATCAATGAGATCGACCCCGAGAAGCGTTACGGGGTCATCGGGTTCCGCACCCGCAAGGCGTCGCTCTTCCACGGTGATCCGGCGGAGTGGGAGAAGGAGCAGACCCTGTACGGCGGCGGCAAGGTCACGCCGTCGGGCGATTCCTTCGACGCCGCCCGCACCATCCGCGGCGTGCAGGCAGCGGTGGATGAGGCGTTCCTCTACCTGCGCATCAGCGTCAACTGCCTCGGCTGCGGCAAGGAGAAGCGCAAGGACGGGATGCCGCACTTCGAAGCGGTGGCCTATGCCGTGGCCATCAACACCCTCTCCGGGCAGGCCGGCGCGCAGCAGTTACCGTTCGGGGTGAACGTGGCGCCCGGGGCGAATTTCCTGCTGTACCTGAGCGAGCCTGCGGAATCGCGGCTGCTCATCGCCGACGGCTACAACCCCTACCAGATCAAGCCCAAGCCGGGGGTGCCGGACGAGACCGAGATCTCCTACCGCCGCGGCTTCTCGCCCCGCCTGGAAGCGGCCGGCTCCTTCGTGGAGATGGTGGTGGAGACCAACCGCAAGCGCTTCGGCCGCGACGGCACGCCGTTTCCCGGCCAGCGCTACAGCCGCAGCGTGCTGCGCTACGGCAATCCCAACCCGGCTGCGCCGGACTATGATTCGCTGGCCGAGTGGTACGCCGACGTGAGGCGGAACGCGATCCTGGTCCGCATCCCCTGGGGCAAGCTCTACATGACCGATCCCTCCAGCCGGCAGGCGTTCTACGGCTTCGACGGGGCGCTGAGCACCCGCGTCACCTCCTCCAGCGGCGTGCAGATGTCGGTGTTCGCGTTGAAGAAAGGAGCCTCCCCGGAGGGGCTGCGCGGCATGACGGTGGTCAGCGCCTTGCCGGAGCCGAAGAATGGGCGGATCGCGGACAGCGCGGCCATCTCCTGGATGCCCTGGGAATCGGTCACGCCCGAGCCTTACAAGAAGAGGTCTTACTACGCGCTGCAAAAGGCGTTCGCGGAGCAACAACGTGCGGGCAAGTAGAGTGGTGTGGGTGGTGCTGGTGGCGGCGGCGCTGGGCTTTGCCGCCGATGAAAAGGACGAACTGCTGCGCCAGGCCGATGCCGCCGTCTACGACGGCAAGGTGAACCAGGCACGCGCCCTGTACGAGCGTGCCCTCAAGGCCGGCGCCGACCTTTCCGGCGACTACACGCGCGCCCAGAACCTCGGCCTGGTCTACCTGAACGGCACTCCGCCCGACTTTGCCAAGGCCGCGCAGTGGCTCGGGGTGGCGATCCAACTCCGCCCCGGCTCCGACGAGACCCGCCTCTATTACGCCCAGGCGCTGGCCTGGGGCAAGCGTTACGAGCAAGCCATCCAGCAGTACAAGACGCTCTGGGAGGCCCACCCGGAGGTCTCCGACTACGCTCTCGGCCTGGCCAACGTGCATTACTGGGCAGGGAAGCCGGAGGCCGCCTTCGCCGTCTTCCAACGTTTCCTGGAAGCCCAACCGAGCAACGTGGCGATGCGGCTGGAGTACGCCCGCGTCCTGGGCTTCGCCAAGCGCTACACCGACGCCCTGGGCCAGTACCAGGTGGTGTTGAATGGCGATCCCAACAACCTGGCGGCCCAGGTCGGGATCGCGAAGATCACCTCCTGGCAGAACGACCTCCCGGGGGCGCTGGAGCGCTACAACAGGATTCTGAAGCGCCAGCCGGACCTCTACGAGGCCCAGGTGGGGAAGGGATTCACGCTGCTGTGGATGGGGCGTACCGAGGAGGCGCGCAAGATCCTGGAAGCCGCGCTCAGGCGCTTCCCCGGCGACAGAGAGGTTGCGACAGCGTTGCGCCAGATGGGCCCGGCGAAGCCGAAAGAGCCAGCCGTGGCTGCCAAGAAAGAAGAGCCCAAGCAGCCGGAGCCTCCCGCGGTGGTCGCCGCCCAGCCGGCTGAGCCGCCCGCGGCTCCGCCGCCACCGCCAGAGGATCCTGTCGTGGTGCTGACGCGCCAGGCGGAAGCGGCCTCAGCTCGCGGCGAGTACGCCGCCGCTGTTCACCATTACCACGAGGTGCTGAAGCTCCAGCCCGACAATCGTCCGGTGATGCTGCAGATCGCCCGGGTGCTCTCCTGGGACAAGTCCTACGGAGACGCGGCGGCACAGTACCAGAAGTTTCTCGACCTGGAGCCGAAGAACGTGACGGCGCGGCAGGAGCGGGCCCGGGTCCTCTCCTGGGCGCAGCAGTTCGACGCCTCGCTTGCGGAGTACCAGCGCGTGGTCCAGGAGATGGAGGCGTCGAACGCCGACCCAGGTGTTCTTCGTGAGGCTCGCCTGGAGTACGCCCGCGTGCTCTCTTGGTCGCGCCGCTACGACGAATCCCTGGCGCAGCTGGACCAGCTGATCCCGGCCCAGCCGCAGGCATCGGATTACGATGCCCTGTTGGTGAAGGCGCGCGTGCTGGCCTGGTCGCAGCGCTACGACCAGTCCATCGCCACCTACGACCAGATCCTAGGCCTGCGCCCTGCCGACCTGGAGGCCCGCGTGGGCAAGGCCCAGACCGTCTACTATTCCGGGCGGCTCGGTGACTCCCGCGTCCTGCTGCGGCAGGTGCTCACCGACCATCCCAGGCACCCGGACGCCAGTCTTACCCTGGCCTCGGTCGAGAACGGGCTGGGGAACCGCGGGCGTGCCCTCCGCCTGCTGGCGGACGCTCCTGCCAACGACGACACCCGCAACCTCCGCCGCCTGATCCGCAGAGACATGCGACCGGTGCTGCGGCTGCGCTTCGGCTTCGAGAACGACATCGAGGCGCCCAGCGCCGTTCCCAATACCACCACCATCCGCGGCCTGCGCTACTCCGCGGCCATCGAGTTCAACCTGCTGCCCGATGTGCGCATGGAGGTCAGCAACGTCGTGACCGACACCGACACCAGCAGCAGCGTGCTGGGGCAGTTCGGTCGCGATGCGCTGGCCACCGAGACCATGGCCCGGCTGATGTTCCGCGCCACCCCCTGGCTGTACCTGACTCTGGGCGTCGGTGGCGGGACCACCGGCCGCGGCGAGGCGGTTCCCGGGGTGCAGGCCAGCCGCCGGCAGCACGTTCTCTACGACTTCCACCCGGTGATCACCCACCGCAACCTGCGGGTGGATTTCGCCGCCACCCGCCACGTCGCCGACTACACGCCCCTGGCGGTGCACGACAATGTGGTTCATCGGCGCGAGAGCCTCTCCGTCAGCAACACCTGGCGGCAGCGGGTGCGCGGCGGCGTCGAGTACTGGCATGCCAGCTACTCGGTCGAGACCCCGTCGCTGCTGAGCGCCGGCACCAGCGCCAACGGCGGCGCCCTGTACGTCATCCCTACGCTCTACCGCAACGACCGTGTCACCCTCGATGGCGGCATGCGCTTCGAGATGTACGGCTTCGCCGACAGCGCCGAAGCCCTGACCACTCCGCCCATCGGCTCCGCCGGCTTCTTCACCCCCCGGGTGTACCAGCGCTACATGGGCACCGGCCGCCTCTCCTGGATGCCCGACCCCAAGGTGCAGATCGACCTGAACGGGACCTTCGGGCCGCAGCGCATCTTCACCTTCGCCGGCACCCCCCGGCCGGAGTGGGGGGCCACCGGCAGCGTGGGCTCCCAGGTCACCTTCCGGCTCGGCCGGGTCTCGCCCTACGTGGCCTACGACTTCTTCTCCACGGCGACGGCCGCCTCCCCCGGCCTGACCAACGGCAGCTACCGCTCGCACGCCTTCGTGGTAGGGCTCAACCACCGTTTCTAGGCGGCGGGCAGCGATTCCGCTGTTGTAAACTGCTCCTACGGCGGTACACTTAGCGGATTCCTTCTGGCCCAGGGGGCCAGTCTGCCCGCACGTCGGGAGAACTATGATCGGGACCAGGATCGGCTCCTTCCGGATCGACGCCAAGCTGGGCGAGGGCGGCATGGGCGTGGTGTACCGCGCCACCGACACCGAGCTCGACCGCGTGGTCGCGCTGAAGACCCTCATCTCCGCCAGCGACGAAGAGAGCGTCGCCCGCTTCCTGCGCGAAGCCAAGGCCGCGTCCCGCCTGCAACACCCCAGCATCGTTACCATCTACCACTTCGGCGTGCACGAGGGCTCCCACTACATCGTGATGGAGTTCATCGAGGGCAAGACGCTGAAGAAGATCATCAGCGGCAAGCCCATGCCGGTCATCCAGCTCTGCGAGCTGGCCCTGCAAGTCACCGACGCCCTGGCGGCGGCCCACGAAAAGGGCGTGGTCCACCGCGACATGAAGGCCGAGAACGTGATGGTCACGCCGCGCGGGCAGGTGAAGATCCTGGACTTCGGCCTGGCCAAGCTGAAGGAGCGCGAAGACGAGCAGGGCATGGAGGAGACCGCCGTCTTCAAGACCCAGGCCGGCCTGGTGGTCGGCACCGTCAGCCACATGTCGCCGGAACAGGCGATGGGCGCCGACGTGGATGCTCGTTCCGACATCTTCTCCATGGGCGTCGTGCTTTACGAGATGGCCACCGGCGTCATGCCCTTCGACGGTCCCTCCGCGCAAGGCGTGATGGCGCAGATCCTGCGGCACAATCCGGCGCCCATCACCCAGCTGAATCCGGAGGCGCCTCCCGAGCTGGAAAGACTGGTGGAACACTGCCTGCAGAAGGACCGCATGCTTCGTCCCACCGCGCAGGAAGTGGTCTTCCGGCTGAAGAACATCCAGGCGTCGCTCAGCGCCGGGCACATCGCGGCCCCGGATATCCGCAACGTCAGCGGGGTATCCAGCGCCAGCGGCATGCGCTCCGCGGCCCTGGCGGCCGCCGCTGCTCCCGCCCCGAGTTCGCCTTCGGCAGCCCCGGCTTCCGCAGCCCGGGTCTCCGCCGCGTCGGCGCCCGCGGTCCGGCCTGTGTCCTCGCGGGCGGCCATCCCGGCGGCGGTAGAACCGGCCGCCACCTCCGGGCAGCGGGCCATCTATCTTGGCCTGAAGACGCTTAGGGTCGTGCTGTCGCTGGGCCTCCTGGCCATTCCGTTCTCCTTCCTTGCCTACTTCGTGATCAGCGGCGGGCTCATCAAGCCGCAGTTCGTCGAAGGAACGGCGGTGATGGGCTTTATGCGCGCGGTTGTGGTGCCGGCGCTGGAAGGCGCGGAAAAGGTCTTTACCTTCCGGGCGGTCTACCAGGGCTGGAATTTCATGCTGTTGGCCTTCGCTGCCGCCGGCTTCCTGCTGCGCCAGCTCTTGCTGCTGCCCGTCGAGAAGGCCGAGAACTGGGCCAAGACCAAGGTGGTGCGGGCCAAGATCGCGGCCCCGGTGGCCATCGCCGTCGGCCAGACGGAGCGCCGCTCCGGCGACCGCCTCAGCATGCTGCGCGAGTACGCCGAGGCCAAGAAGATGCTCTTCCAGGAGAAGCGCCGCCTGGCCGTGCTCTCCATCGACGTGGCCGGCGCCAGCCGCATGAAGGCCGGGCAGGACAAGCTGGTCGTCGAGCACGCCTTCTCCGAGTACCGCAAGTACGTGGAGCGCGCGCTGGAGGAGCACAACGCCTGGAAGCATTCCTGGACCGCCGACGGCGTGATGGCTGCCTTCAATTCTCCCGACGATGCCGCCGCTGCCGCCCAGTCGGTGCTTGCCAAGATCTCCTGGTTCAACGACGGCGTCCACCAGCTCTCGACCCCGTTCCAGGTGAAGTGCGGCCTCAACGTCGGCGAATTCTCCTTCCCCGAGAACAAGCGGATGGACGAGATCACCGACGAGACCATCGACGTCGCCCTGGGCCTGCAGAGCCACGCCCCGGAGGGCGCGCTGTGGATCACCCGCGAGACCTTCGCCGCCCTGCGCGACCAGGCTGGGTACAAGGCCCAGACCATGGAACAGGTGGACGGCCACGCGGTGATCGAGTGGCGTCCTACCCCTGTCCAATAGGCGATAGCCTTTCGGTGTCCCAAGGGATACTGACAAGGCACTCCCGCCTTGTCCTTCCGCACTCTATCGTGAGGAAGTGCACCATCAGCCCCAGGATCCGGGCGCGGGCGGCTGTCTGTGAACTCGCCGGTGGCGCGCTTCGTGGCGCAACTGCTGGTCCCCGGCGGGCTTCTGCTCGGCGCTGCCGGCCTGCTCCTCTATTTCCGCCTGACGCCGGAACCCGCCCTGCGCGTCCTGGCCCTCGTAGTGTGCGCTGCCGGAGCGGTGCTGGCTTGGCGCTTCCATTCCAGCCGCGTGTTCCTGGCCATGGGGTTCCTGGCGATCGCAGCCTGGTCGCTGGGACCGGACGCGCGCTGGTTGTTCGGCCCTGACCGCCAGGCCGTCCTCAGCCTTGTCTCCCTGCTGGTGCCCCTGAACCTTTGCTTCCTCGCCCTGATGGAAGACAGCAGCGTGGCCCTGGACGTCAGCGGCTGGTGGGCGGCGTTCACCCTGGTCGAATTCGCCGTGGTGGCGCTGCTCGGCCGCGAGGCGGGGCAACTGGTGGCTAAGCTCTACCGCCCGGAGGCTGTCTGGTTGGCCCATCTGCCGGCGGCCGCTCTCTTTCTCTCAGGGATCGGCGCTGCCGGGCTGATGATGCGTTTTGCCATCACCCGCAATTCCCTCGACATCGGCTTCTTCTGGGCCCTGACCGCTTGCTTCCTCGGGCTGGCGGCGCAGGGGCGCTCCGCCGGCTTCTTTGCCGCGGCCGCGGCCATCCTGGTAGCGTCCGTGGTCGAGAACTCCTACGCCATGGCCTATCGCGACGAACTCACCGGGTTGCCCGGGCGCCGCGCCTTCAATCGCGCCCTGACGGAATTGGGCGACCGCTACACCGTCGCCGTCGTGGACATCGACCACTTCAAGAAGTTCAACGACAGCTACGGCCACGATACCGGCGACGAGGTGCTGCGCATGGTGGCCTCCCGGCTGTCGAAGGTGACCGGGGGAGGGAAGGCGTTCCGCTGCGGCGGCGAGGAGTTCGCCATCGTCTTTCCCCAGTTTGGCCTGCGGGACGCCTTGCCGCACCTGGAGGAACTGCGGAGCGCCGTCGCCGACACCCCGTTCACCGTCCGCGGTCCCGACCGCAGCCGCCGGCAGCGCCAGGAGCGCCGCGAGCGGCACGATCGCCGCCGCAGGCGCGGCGCCAAGTTCGACGCCACGGTGACCATCAGCATCGGCGCTGCCGAGCCCTCCACCGCCATGGCCGAGCCGGAGGATGTGGTCGAGTCCGCCGACCGCGCCCTCTACCTGGCCAAGGACCGCGGCCGCAACCGCGTGGAGGCCGCCGCCAGCCCACGCATCGTCCGCTCGCGCCGCACCGCTGCTCCCGCCCGAATGTCCTAACCCTTAGCCGGAAACTCCCATTGACGTACTCTGCCCTCCCTACGACAATCGACTGTCCATGGTCATTTATCTCTCGGGGGCCATCGAGTACTCGCCCGACCGCGGCAAGAGCTGGCGGCAGGCGCTCACGCCGTTTTTGCGTTCCCTCGGTCACGAGGTCTACGACCCGGCCACGGACGAGCGCAAGAACCTGAGCGACGACGAACTCCGCCACTTCCGCTCCTGGAAGCAGACGGACCTCGAGCGTTTCCAGCGCACCGTGCGCAAGATCATCGCCTGGGACCTGGACTGGGTGGAGCGCAGGTGCGACTGCGTAATCGCCTACTGGGACGAGCACGCCTCGAAAGGCGCGGGTTCGCAGGCGGAGCTGACCTTCGCCCACCGCCGCGGCATCCCGGTGTACCTGGTGACCGCCCTACCGCTCTCTCAGGTCAGTGGCTGGATCCTGGCCTGCGCCACCCGCGTCTTCACCGATTTCGACCAGCTCCGCGCCCACCTGGCGAACGGCGCTGCCGTGCCGGCTGGCGCGGCCGGAGCGCAGCTGGCAGGGGGACCTTCGCAGTCATGAACATCATGAAAGGCAGCATCGGCTGGATCGAGGTGGTCTGCGGGCCCATGTTCAGCGGCAAGAGCGAGGAGCTCATCCGCCGCCTGCGCCGCGCCGAGATCGCCCGCCAGCGCGTGCAGATCTTCAAGCCCGGCATCGACAACCGCTACATCGACGACCACATCGTCTCCCACAGCGAGCTGAAGATCCGCTCCGCCAGTGTGCGCGACGCCGCCGCACTTTACGCCGCGCTGGAGATGCGCACCGAGGTCATCGGCATCGACGAGGCCCAGTTCCTCGGCCCCGAGATCGTGGACATGGTCGTGCGCCTGGCCGACATGGGCAAGCGCATCATCATCGCCGGCCTCGATACCGATTACCTCGGCCGTCCCTTCCACCCCATGCCGGAGTTGCTCGCCGTCGCCGACGAGATCACCAAGACCCTCGCCATCTGTATGCAGTGCGGCAACCCCGCCAAGCACACGCAGCGGCTGGTGGCCAACGAGGACCTGATCGTGGTGGGCGCGGCCGGCGTCTACGAGGCCCGCTGCCGCCGCTGCTTCGAGCCCAACCTGGCGAAGCTGGAGAAGCAGAAAGAAGCCGCCCGCGCCACCCCGGCAACCTAAGCCCTCGAGTAGCCGCGGCTAGTACGTCTTCGACTTTCCCGTCTTCTTCCACAACTCGAACACTTCCGCCCACTCCGGGCTCGCCGGCATGCGATCCACCTGCAGGTGGCTGCCCCCGAGCCGCGCCAGCTCCTTGGCCGCCACCTTCAGCTCCGAGAAACCCGCCCCGGCGGCATCCGCGATGGTGGCCCCGTACACCACCCGGTCGATCTTCGACCAGTGGATGGCCGATAAGCACATGGGGCAGGGCTCGCAGGTCGTATACATGACGCAGCCAGTCAGGTCGATCCGCCCCAGCGCCTTGGCCGCCTGGCGGATGGCGTTCACCTCGGCGTGCGCCGTCGGGTCGGTATCGCGCCACACCGTGTTGTGGGTGGAGGCCACCACCTTGCCCTCGTGGATCACCACCGCCGCGAACGGCGTTTGCCCGTTGGCGATACCCTCGCGCACCTTCTTCATTGCCAGCTGCATGTATTCCTGGTCGGTCACGGTCCGCTCCCGAGGCGCTTTGAGTGACTGAGGCCATCAGCTATGATTCCAGCGCCTGCCATGAAAACGCGCCTGTTTGACCTTGCTCTCCTCCTTATCGTAACCCTGACCGGCACTTTTGCTGTTGCCTCCGCGTATGACGGCCGCCCCAAGCTGGTGGTCATCGTCTTCGTGGACGGCATGCGCGCCGACGCGCTGGAGGCCCAGAAAGAAACGTTCACTGGCGGGTTCCGCACGCTGCTCGACCGCGGCGCCGTCTTCACCGAGTGCCGCTACGAGTACGCCAATACCTGGACTTCCGCCGGTCACTCTACTGTCCTGACCGGCACCAACCCGGTGAACCACGGCATCGGGGCCAACTACTGGTGGGACCCACAGCGCCGCACCGTGGTCGATTCCGCCCAGGACCCTGCCACCCGGGTGGTGGGGCTGGCCAAGGGCGGCCTGGGCGCCTCGCCCCGCAACCTGCTCACCACCACCCTGGGCGACCAGCTCAAGCTGGCCACCGCCGGCCAGTCCCGCGTCTTCTCCATCGCATTGAAGGACACCGCCTCGGCGCTCTCCGGCGGGCACTCCGCCGATGCCGCCTTCTGGATCGACCGCCCCAGCGGCCTCTGGGTCACCTCCACCTACTACCGCGCCGAACTGCCTGCCTGGGTCGCCGAGTTCAACCGCACCCGCACTCCCAGCTATTGGGACCGCGAGTGGAAGGATGAGACCGGCAAGGTCCTGCGCGACACCCGCCGCTCCGGTCGCACCGACGGGCAATCTCGCTTCTACGACGTGGTCGGGCAGACCGCTCTCGGCGTCGAGTACGAGTTCGAATTTGCGCGCGCCCTGGTGCAGAACGAGAAGCTCGGCTCCGGGCCGGCGACCGACCTGCTCATCCTGAGCCTGTCGCCCAACGACCTGCTGGAGCACAAGATCGGCCCCCAGACCCCCGAGGTCGCGGCCCTGGCTCGGGCCACCGATCGCATGCTCGGCGATTTCTTCAGCTTCCTCGGCCAGCAGGTCGGGCTGGCCAACGTCTGGATCGCCTTCACCGCCGACCATGGCTTCGAACCGCATCCCGACTACCCGAAACGATTCCGCCTCGATAGCCTGGTGCTCCCCGAGCGCGACCGCCTGGGCGAGCAGCTCAGCGCCGCCCTCTCCACGCGGCTGGGTAAGCCGGCCAAGTACGTGCCGCTCTTCCGCGACCGCATGGCCTTCCTGGCGCCGGAGGCCTTCGCCGCTGTCGGCATCAAGACCCAGGCAGATGCCGAGCGCCTGGTCGGGGAAGAGCTGATGAAAGCGGTTCCCGGGCTGCGCGGCTACTTCACCCGCTCCCAACTCGCGACCGGGAGCCTTCGGCCCGGCCTGTTGTCGAAGCTCTTCGTGAACAGCTTCCTGGAGTACGGCGGATGGTACGTGATCGCGGTGTCGCCGCCTTTCGGCGCCGCCGAAGTCGGCATAGACGCCGACCACGGCACGCCGTACGACTACGACCGCGAGGTGCCGCTGATCCTCTACGGCCTGCCGTTCCTGGGAGGCACCTACCGCGCGCCGGTGCAGCCCATCGACCTGGCGCCCACCCTGGCCGACCTGCTCGGCATCAGCCCCCCGGCGCTCTCCACCGGCCGGGTGCTTACGGAAGGTTTGGTGAAGCGCGAGCCTCCGGCCGGCAGGTGACACTCACCTGCCCGTCTGATAGCATCCGCATTTCACCTTCATTCACTATGCAGCGCCGATACCCCGCTCTCTCTCTCTCTTCGTCCTGCAGGTTCTTCGGCATCTTCCTGCTGCTGGCCGTGGCCGCGCCCCAGCTCCACGCCTGGGGACCCGACGGACACATCATCGTCACCAGGGTCGCTGCCGGACGCATCCCCCGCGACATGCCGCTGTTCTTCCGCAGTGCCCGCCCCATGCTGGAATACCTGTGCAACGAGCCCGACCGTTGGCGCGACGACCGCGAGAAAGCGTTGAAAGACGCGCAGGCCCCCGAGCATTACAGCGACATGGAGCGCGTCGCCTGGCTCGCCGAGTTCCCGCCCAACCGCTTCGAGTTCATGAAGGCGCTCTACGAGTACCGCGCCAAGGCCGATCCGGCGAAGGCCAACGACTACCTGCCGGAGCGCGTCGGCTTGCAGCCCTACCCGACCTACGAGGTCTACGGCCGGCTCAAGCAGGGCTTCCGCGAGTACCGTGAGCTGCGCGCCGCCAAGAAGCCGACCGTCGAGGTGGAGCGCAAGATCGTCTTCTACGCCGGCTGGCTCAGCCACTACGTCGGCGACATCGCCAACCCCCTGCACACGACCATTCACTACAACGGCTGGGTCGGAGAGAATCCCAAGGGCTACAGCACCGCCAAGATCCACTGGGGCTACGAGTCCGAGCACGTGAAGCTGACGCAGAGCGCGGTCGCCGTCCAGCCGCTGGTGAACCCTCCCGCCCGCCAGAAGAACGTCTCCCGCGATTTTGTGCAATACATGCGCGACTCGCTGGCGCAGGTGGAGCCGCTGTACACGCTGGAGAAGACCGGCGCCTTCGCCAAGGCGGGCACGCCCGAGGGCCGCGAGTTCACCCGCCGGCGGCTGGCCGCGGGCGGGCAAATGCTCGTCAACCTGTGGTATACCGCTTGGCTGGAGAGTGGGGATGAACCGCCGATCCAACGGCAGCGCGACTAAGTCGCTCAGCGTCCGCGAACGGGCCCGGCTGGTGGCCGCGGCCCAGAAGGCGCTGCGCCGCGCCTACGCGCCGTACTCCCACTTCCAGGTGGGCGCCGCCGTCCTCTCCAGCAATGGCAAGATCTACACCGGCTGCAACGTGGAGAACGCCTCCTACGGTCTGACCAACTGCGCCGAGCGCTCCGCCATCTTCACCGCGGTGAGCGCCGAGGGGCCGGCGATGCGCGTGCGCGCCGTCGCCGTGGCCACCGGCGCCGACGTGGAGTGTGCGCCCTGCGGCGCCTGCCGCCAGGTCATCCTCGAGTTTGGCCCAGACGCCGCCGTCATCTTCAAAGGCAGCCGCGGGCTGCGGACGCTCACCGCGTCGGAACTCCTGCCCGCCAACTTCAGCAAAGAGGACCTTGCCCATGGCTGAACTCAAGGTCATGATCAGCCGCGACCAGATCGCCCGCCGCGTCGCCGAAATGGGTGCGCAGATCAGCCAGGATTTCAAGGGCGAGCGCCTGCTGCTGATCGGCGTCCTCAAGGGCGCCACCTTCTTCCTCACCGACCTGGCGCGCAACATCGACCTGGACTGCACCTTCGACTTCTTCGCCGTCTCCAGCTACGGCAACGGCACCCGCTCCAGCGGCGAGGTTCGTGTCGCCAAGGACGTGGACCAGTCGCTGGAAGGGAAGAACGTGCTGCTGGTGGAGGACATCCTCGACACCGGTTTGACACTCACCTTCCTGCGTAAGGTCATCGCCGCCCACCAGCCCAAGTCGCTGAAGCTGGCGGCGCTGCTCGACAAGACCTCGCGGCGGGTTCAGCCCATCAAGGCCGATTACGTCGGCTTCGAGATCCCCGACGAGTTCGTCGTGGGCTACGGGCTCGACTACGCCGAGCGTTATCGCAACCTGCCCGACGTCTGCGTCCTCAGCCCGGAAGCGGCGGCGGAGAAGTAGAATCGTCCCATGGCAGCCCAGGCCTCCAGCCCGACCTCGCGCCCGCTCACCGGCGAAGTGTGGCGCGACGTCGCCCGCATGATCGATCACACCGTCCTGAAGCCCGACGCCACTGCTGCCCAGGTGGAGCAGCTCTGCCGCGAGGCCGCTGACCACGAGTTCGCGGCCGTCTGCGTCAACGCCGGGCACGTGGCCCAGGCGGTGAAGCTCTTGCGCCACTCTCCCGTGCGCGTCGCCACCGTCATCGGTTTCCCGCTCGGCGCTACCCTCACCACCGCCAAGCGCTGCGAGGCCGAGGAGGCGCTGCGTCTCTTCGCCGACGAGCTCGATATGGTACTCAACGTCGGCGCCCTCAAGGCCGGCCAGCGCGACCTGGTGCGCAACGACATCCGCGCCGTGGTCGAGGTCGCCCATGGCGCCGGCGCCCTGGTGAAAGTTATCCTCGAGACCGCGCTGCTGAACAACGACGAGAAGCGTCTGGCCTGCGAGCTCGCACTCGATGCCGGCGCCGATTTCGTGAAGACCTGCACCGGCTTCGGCGGTGGCGGGGCGACGGTCGAGGACATCGCCCTCATGCGCGGGGTGGTAGGCGAGCGCGCCGGCGTAAAAGCCTCGGGAGGCATCCGCACCGCGGCCGCGGTTGCGGCCCTGGTGGCGGCGGGCGCCGACCGCCTCGGCACCAGCAGCTCGGTCGCCATTGTCCGCGAGCTCGGTGCTCCAACCCTCTGATGTAGCGCCGGGGCCTCGCCCACGCATCTGCAGGACGAATTCCCGCTTCTCACGCCGCCTCCGGCGCGGTACTCTGTGTACCTTCAAATCCACAACGGGGAGCGCGTCCGCCAGCCGCCTGCATGCGTGTCGTCGAACTCATCCGAAAGAAGCGCGACGCCGGCGAGCTGACTCCGGAGGAGATCGCGTTCCTGGTCTCTTCCTACACCCGCGGTGACGTGCCCGACTACCAGGTCTCCGCCTGGCTGATGGCGGTGGTGCTGCGCGGCATGACGCGCGCCGAGTTGGCCGCACTCACCGACGCCATGCTCAACTCCGGCGAGGTACTGGACCTCTCCGCGCTACCCGGGCCGAAAGTGGACAAGCACTCCACCGGTGGCGTCGGCGACAAAACCTCTCTGGTGCTCTCCCCCGTGGTCGCCGCGGCCGGCCTGCTGGTTCCGATGATCAGCGGACGCGGCCTGGGCCACACCGGAGGCACTCTCGACAAGCTCGAGTCCATCCCCGGTTTTCGCACCGACATCTCCCTCCACGATTTCAAGCGCATCCTTGACGCCTGCGGCTGCGCCATGATCGGCCAGACCGCCGAGATCGCCCCCGCCGACAAGAAGCTCTACGCCCTGCGCGACGTGACCGGAACCGTCGAGAGCCCCTTCCTTATTTGCGCCTCCATCATGAGCAAGAAGCTGGCCGAGGGCATCGACGCTTTGGTGCTCGATGTCAAGACCGGCGGTGGCGCCTTCACCAAGCGCGAGCAGGACAGCGTCTTCCTGGCCGAACTGATGGTCGAGACCGGCCAGCGTATGGGCAAGAAGGTGGTGGCGCTCATCACCGACATGGACCAGCCCCTGGGCTTGAAGGTCGGCAACTCGCTCGAGATCGAGGAGTGCATCGACGTCCTGCGCGGTGGCGGCCCCGCCGACCTGCGCGAGCTCTGCCTCGACCTGTCTGCGTGGGTGCTGTATCTGGGCGGTAAGGCCAACGAGGTCGCCGACGGCCGCCGTATCGCCGAGCAGATGATCACCAGCGGCCAGGCGCTGGAGAAGTTCCGTGAGCTGGTCAGGCTCCAGAGTGGCGACCCGCGCGTGGTCGACGATTTCAGCCGCCTGCCGCAGGCGGGCGGCCGCGTCGAGTTGAAGAGTCCGACTGCGGGTTTCGTCACCGCCATTGCCTGCGAACAGGTAGGCATTGCCGGCGTGGTCCTGGGCGGCGGGCGCGAGCGCAAGGAAGACTCGGTGGACCCGGCGGTCGGCATCGTCCTGCACAAGAAGGTCGGTGACCCGGTCGCGGTCGGCGAGCCGCTGTGCACCATCCATTACAACTCCGAGACCCGGCTGGAAGACGCGCGCAAGCTCCTAGAGCGGAGCTTCGCCGTAGGCCCGGCAGTGCCGCCGCCGCGCCCTCTCATCCATCGCGTGCTCGGCGTGCCATAAGGAGAGCGCATGGAACGTTTCCAGGGGCTGCTGGGCTTGCTGCTGGTGCTCGCGCTGGCGTATGCCTTCTCCACCAACCGCAAGGCCATCCGGCTCAAGACCGTGCTCTGGGGTCTTGGCTTGCAGGTCGTCTTCGCCTTCATCGTGCTGCGTTTCGAGTACGGCCGCACCGCCTTTGCCAAGGCCGGCGACGTGGTCAAGCACCTACTCTCCTTCTCCTATGCCGGCTCCGAGTTCGTCTTCGGCAAGCTCGGCGAGAAGGCCGCGCCCATGGGCTTCTACTTCGCCTTCATGGTGCTGCCCACCATCATCTTCCTGGCCGCGTTCTTCGCCGTGCTCTACCACTTCGGCATCATGCAGGTCATCATCCGCCTGGCGGCGAAGGCCATGACCCGGCTGATGGGCGTGAGCGGCGCCGAATCCCTCGACGTCGCCGCCAGCATCTTCATGGGCCAGACCGAAGCCCCGCTCACCATCCGCCCCTTCCTGCCGCACGTGACCAAGTCGGAGCTGATGACCATCATGACCGCCGGCATGGCGCACGTCTCCGGGGGCATCATGGGCGCCTACATCGCTTACGGGGTCGAGCCCAAGCACCTGCTGGCTGCCGTGATCATGACCGCGCCGGGGACCATCCTTATCGCCAAGATGATGGTGCCGGAGACCGAGCAGCCGGTCACCACCGGCAAGGTGGAAGTGCCCGAAAGCGAGGAACTGAAGCACGAAAACGTGCTCGGCGCCATCGCCCACGGCACCGGCGACGGCCTCCGCCTGGCGATGAATGTGGGCGCCATGCTCATCGCCTTCATCGCCCTGGTGGCGCTGGCCAACGGCATCCTGGGCGGCATCCACAACTGGCTGGAGCCGCACGGCATCCCGTTCCCCTCGGGCCTGGCGCAGATCTTCGGCTGGATCTTCGCGCCCATCGCCTGGCTCATCGGCGTCTCCTGGAAGGACGCCGTCTCCGTCGGCAACCTGCTCGGAGTGCGCATGGTGATCAACGAGCTGGTGGCCTTCTCCATGCTCGGCCCGCAGAGGGAGATGCTGGACCCGCGCTCGTTCACCATCGCCACCTTCGCGCTCTGGCGCCGTGTTGCAATGCTCCAGTCCATTCACGAGATCGCGCCGCGTTCCGAGCGGCGCCAACGCGCCGTCCTTTCCGCCTGACCTCGCGAGAATCACGAACTGCCGCCGCGACATC
>CAYTPH010000020.1:0-17947 GCA_964439635.1 uncultured Terriglobales bacterium | reverse complement strand
CGGCGAAGGTCTCGAAGGTGCCCTGCACGATGCCCTGCGAGCCGATGTAGATCCACGAGCCGGCGGTCATCTGGCCGTACATCATCAGGCCGGCGCGCTCCAGCTCGTTGAACTTCTCCCAGTTGGACCAGTGGCCGACCAGGTTGGAGTTGGCGATCAGCACCCGGGGAGCGTAGTCGTGCGTTCTGAAGACGCCGACCGGCTTGCCGGACTGCACCAGCAGGGTCTCGTCATTGCCGAGCTGCTTGAGCGCGGCCACGATGGCGTGGAAGCACTCCCAGGAGCGGGCGGCGCGGCCGGTGCCGCCGTAGACCACCAGGTCGCGCGGCCGCTCCCCGACCTCCTCGTCGAGGTTGTTCATGAGCATGCGCATGGCGGCCTCCTGCGGCCAGCCTTTGCAGGAGAGTTCTGTGCCGCGGGGAGCGCGGACGGGCGTGTAAGTATCGATGGCTACGGGCATGACGTTGGAATGGTAGTGCTTCAGAGTGCCGAGTGCCTAGTGCAGAGTGCGGAGGAGGGGTTTCTCATTCTTACATCCCAACGGCGTAAGGACCTACACAGCCGAGGCGGCTGTGCCACACGCTCAGTTCACCAGCTGTTGTACGCCGTCCCGTCGGAGCCGGTGAGTTCTGAGCCGGAGTGGACGTCCACGATGCCTGGCTGCGTCTGGTCGATGCTGAGCAGAATGTCTTCCTGGACCGCCACCCAGGTGTCGCGCGACTGGGTGAAGGGGTCGATGGGCAGCTCGCGCAGGTAGCCCTCACTGACCAGGTCCTGAAGGCCTTGCGGCGCCCGCTGTTTGTCGAGCGTGTACTGGTCGATGACCGAGCGCATGGTGAAAAGGTTGTCGCGCAGCACGGCCTCGCGCGCCCGCAGGATGGACTGCGAATAGATAGGCACGGCGATGCCCACCAGGATCACGATGATGGAGATGACGATCACCATCTCGATCAGGGTGAAGCCGCGTTGCGCAGGGGCTAAAGCCGTTCTCCTGGGCCGGCGCGGCGGCACGGCTGAAGCCGTGCCCTGATACATGATTTGGCGCGTCACCATTCCGCGTACCTCGTCCCGTCCAAGGCTACACCATCGGACTTGCTGTAGACATCAAAGACGTTCTGTCCGCCCCAGGAGTTGGAGTCCGGGTCGTCCTGCATGGAACGCAGGCCCCATTCGGTGCTGTTGGTCATGGGATCGACGGGAACTCGCCGCAGGAAACGCACCTTCTTGCCGGAGACGTCTACGCCCTTGACCAGGGTCTCCAGGTCCGGCGGATAGCCCTCGGTGCCGACCTTGATCTGGAAGGCGTTGCGGTCGGCGGCGTCCTTGTAGCGGTCGATGGCGTCGCGCATCTCCCACAGCGCGTGTCGGAGCTGGCGCTCCTTCTCCCGCTTGATGCGCACGCGCACCACCGGCACCGCCGCCCCGGTCAGGATCAGCAGGATGGTGATGGCGACGATCAGCTCGACCAGCGTGAGGCCGCGCTGCGAGCGGCGATGGGAGCGGAACCACATGGAAATATTGTACAGGCTGAAATCGGCCCTGCGGGCCGACGCCGCGGGTCGGAGACCCGCGGCCACACTGAGGCTACTTGATGGTCACCGTCCCCGTTGTCGCCGTGGCCTGGATGGGCTGCATGCTGGCGTTCCGGGCGCCGGGACGGGTGATGTTGATGGGCGCCGTCCCCGCCGCCTTGGCGGCGAAGGTAAGGGTGAAGATGGGCCCATCGCCGGTGATGCCCGGCGTCTTGGGAGGCCGCGTAGCGGTCACCTGGATAAGGCCGGACGAGGCGTCGTCGCGGTGCACCAGCGCCACCGGCTGCCCGTCCTGCGACAGGAAGCCGCCATTGGAGATATTCACCAGCTGCAGAAGCCTGGGGTCGTAGCTGAGCTGGATGGGCACGGAGTAGACGTCCTGCCCGCCGGAAAGCACCACGTTGACGGTGAAAGTGGAGCCCACGCTCTGGGTGATGTCCGGCGGATCGAAGCTAAGGCGCACGGGTTGCAGCGGCGCCGGTGGCGCCGCCTGCTGCGCCGGAGCCTGCGGGGCGGGCGCAGGCTGCACAGGGACCTGCTGGACCGGCTCGGGGGGCGGTGACGTCTGGGCTGGGGCTCCAGCGGCCGGCGGCGGTGGGACCGGCTGCGTGCGGCTGGCCCGCCGCAGATCGATGGCCGAGCCCGTCCCGACGTCCAGCGCCCTCTGGTTCAGCTCCGTCAGGTCCTGCGCACGGACGATATGGGGGATGAGGACGAAGACGATCTCGTTCTCCGCGCGCTCCTTCCTCTGCTGCGCGAACAGGTAGCGGAGCAGCGGGATCTGGCCCAGGCCGGGGATGCCGCTCCAGGAGTTCACGTCCTGCTCTTCCAGGATGCCGCCCAGGAGGTTGACCTCGCCTTCCCGCAGGCGGATCTCGTGCTCGATCTTGCGCTGCCCGATGACCGGCTGCTCGATGCCGCCGATGTTCACCCGCGAGGTGACCGACGACACGTCGATCATCAGCTTCAGCGAGACTTCCCGGGTCTGGTGGATCTTGGGGGTGATGTCGATGTTCACGCCCACGTCGATGTACTGGAACTGGGTGTTGACCAGAGGGTTGATGCCGACGCCGCCGATGCCGGGCTGGAACGAGCCGGTGGCCACGGGCACGCGGTCGCCGATCTTCAACGATGCTTTCTGGCCGTCCAGGGCGCGGATCTGCGGGTTCTGGATGACGCGGGTGCTGGAGTCAGTGAACAGGAACGACGCCGAAGCCTGGGGGATGGTGACCACGAAGTCCTTGGCCGACAGGTTCGCCAGGTTGTTCAGGTTGATGGTATTGGGCGTGGTAGTGCTGGTGCCTGTGCCGGTCCCCGTCCCGGTCGTGCTGGTGGTGACGCCCTGCAAGGCGATGGAGCCGCTGGTGGGCGGTGAGACGCCGAGCTGGCGCAGGCGGTCGCGCCGCACTTGCATGATGGCCACTTCGACCACCACTTCCGGCTTGGCCTTGTCGATATCGCCGATGAGCTTCTCCGCCAGGGCTACCTGGTCGGGCGTGCCACGGATCACGATGGCGCTCTGCGAGGGCAGCTGCTGCACCCGCGAGATCTCCAGGATCTGCCGCAGGGCATTGACCACGTCCTGCAATTCGGTGGGCTGCGAGAGGTTCGCCAGGTAGAAGGTCTTGACGACGCTCTGCTCCAGCTCCTTGCGCTTGGCCGGGGTATCGGCGGCCACGAAGATGGTGTTGGTGGTCACCGGCCGCCAGAAGGTCTTGGATTCCAGGGCCAGGATGTCCAGCGCCTGGTTCAGGGTCACACCGTTGAGCTCGATCTTGATGCGGCGGGAAGTGTAATCGGGATCGAAGAGGACGTTGATGCCCGCCAGCTTGCCGATGGTCTCGTAGATGACCCTGGTGTCTTCCGTCAGTTTGAGGGTGATGGGGGTGTCGGAGATGGGGGCCAGCTCGACCGGGCCCTCGGCCTCGGCCACGCGCCGCTGCAAGGCGGTGGGAGCGGGCGGCGGCGGCGCCCCGGTCTTGTCCCGCGCCTCGATGGCCTCCTTGGTGCGCCGCGCCTCCTGCTGGGCCAGCGCATTCGACGGGTCGATGACGATGGCCTTCTGGAACAGCAGCAGGGCTTCGTCGAGGTTCCCGGCCTCGCGCAGCTTCTGCCCGCGGTTGACGTACGACGATGCCGCCAGGAAGCGTGTGCGTTGCGCCGAGGTGCGGTACTTCAGGTCCTTGGGCTTCAGGTTCCAGGCCTGGCTGTAGAGATCGTAGGCGGCTTCGTAGTCCTGGCGGGCCTCGGCGTCGCGGCCCTGGTTGAAGAGCTTCTTGGCCTCGTCGGCGGCGGCGGGGACCGCCAGCAGGACCAGCAGCAGCAATGCAGTGCAGCGGAAGAGCCTAGTCATTGCACTCCTTGGACCGATGACTGAAAAAGGCCGGCGCGCGGAAGCTGTGGATGCTGCGCTGCCGCGGCCGTGCCCGCTCCCGGGGCCTGAGAACGCGCGATTATAACACTCCTAAGTTGCTGGAAATACGCTTCGTAGGGGGTGTGTTAGCATTCAGGTTTCGGCAGGATTCTCGCACCCGCATGGCGCGCCCCCAATCCCATCCAACCCGTCCGAACAAGGAAAAGGCGCCCAGGCGCGACCCCGTGGCCAGCGGCCAGCGCGACGCCTCGCAGAACCGCGCCGCCGCCCACAACTACTTCCTGCTGGAGAAGTTCGAGACCGGCATCGTCCTGACGGGGTCGGAGGTGAAGTCCATCCGCGCCGGACGCGCCAACCTGAAGGACGCCTACGGCCTCATCCAGAACGGCGAACTGTGGCTGCTGAACGCCCACATCGGGGCATACGAGAACGCGGGCTACGCCGGGCACGCGCCGCTGCGCACCCGCAAACTGCTGGTGCGCAAGGAGGAGCTGCGCAAGCTGATCGGCAAGACGCAGCAGAAGGGCCTGACCCTGGTCCCCACCCGCATGTACTTCAAGAACGCCAAGGTGAAGGTGGAGCTGGCGCTGGCCAAAGGCAAGCAGCAGTGGGACAAGCGCGAGACCGAACGGCGCCGCACCGCCGACCGCGAGGCGCGGGAAGCTATCCAACGGTCTCGCAAAGCAGGAAACCTTTAACCACGGAGGACACAGAGGTCACTGAGGTCTTCCCAGGTTTGCTCGCGACTTGCGACTCGCGACCATGAGGAAAGAATGAACACCAAGCTCTCATCCGCTGATCCCGCACAGCTCGAAACCGAATGCCTTGCCGCCGTCGTCGTGGACATCGGCGAGAAAGACAAGAATGTCGGCAAGGTCGTGGCCCCCGAGGCGGTGCAGAAGGCCGCCGAGGAGCTCACCGCCTCCGGCGAAGTGACGGGCAAGGCATTCGAAACGGTGATACTCCACCGGCCGGCCGGGCTCAAGGCCAAGCGCCTGCTGCTGGTCGGCGGCGGCAAGCAGAAGAACTTCACACACCACGAGCTGCGCAAGCTGGCGGGAACGGCGGTGCGCTTCCTTAAACCAAGATCCATCCGCTCCCTCGCCTTTCTGGCGCCGGATGGCGTCGAAGCGGCAGCGGCGGTGCGCGCCATCGTCGAAGGCGCGCTGGTCGGCGACTTCGATCCCGACACCTACAAGAGTGACCGCAAGGACCAGCGGATCGATGAGCTCACGGTGGTGGTGGCCGCCGGCGACCAGCAGCGCGCGCTCGATGAAGGCCGCATCCTGGGCGAATCCCAGAACTTCACCCGTGAGCTGGTGAACGAGCCCGGCAATCGCATGACGCCCACCATGCTCGCCGACCGCGCCCGCAAGATGTGCGAGGGAGCGGGCCTGAAGTGCGAGGTCTACGGCCCCGACAAGATCAAGGAGCTGAAGATGGGCGCCTTCTGGTCGGTGGCCCAGGGCTCCGACGAGGAGCCGCGCCTCATCGTCATGCGCTACGAGCCCGCGGGCGCGCCGGAGAAGCCTGTGCTCGGCCTGGTGGGCAAAGGGATCACCTTCGACTCCGGCGGCATCTCCATCAAGCCCTCCGACGGCATGGAGAAGATGAAGTACGACATGGCGGGCGGAGCGGCGATGATCGGCGCCATGCGGGCCATCGCGCTGCTGAAGCCGCGGGTGCGGGTGGTCTCCATCGTCTGCGCCACCGAGAACATGCCCAGCGGCAAGGCGCAGAAGCCCGGGGACGTGCAGATCGCCATGAGCGGCAAGTCCATCGAGATCATCAACACCGACGCCGAAGGCCGCCTGGTGCTGGCCGACGGCCTGCACTACGCACGGCAGCTCGGCTGCACCCACCTGATCGACGCTGCCACCCTTACCGGCGCCTGCGTGGTAGCGCTGGGCTACGTGAATGCCGGCGTCTTCGCCAACGATGAGGACAGCTTCCAGCGCTTCACCCGGGCTCTGCAACGTTCAGGCGAGAAAATGTGGCGGCTGCCGGTGGACGAGGAGTACAAGGAGGTCATCCGCTCGGGCATCGCCGACATCGTCAACTCCGGCGGGCGCTGGGGCGGCGCCGTCACCGCCGCCATGTTCCTCAAGGAGTTCGTCGAGGACACGCCCTGGATCCACCTCGACATCGCCGGCACCGCCTGGATGGAAGACAACAAGGCGTGGATCGCCAAGGGCCCCAGCGGGATCGCGGTCCGCTCGCTGGTGGAGTACGTGCGCGAGTTCGAGCGCGAAAAGACCTAACCACAGAGGACACAGGGAAACACAGGGGCAAGACTTACGTGGCGCGGCTGCGCCTAAGCGGTAAACCGCGACATCCTTCGCGGCTGCGCCGCTCAGGATGACGGCGGCGGACTCCCGCTTGGCCTCGCGCCAGGCGCTCGGCTTCGCTCACGCCCGCCAAACGCCGTCACATCACCGCCGGTGCTTCGATCCCCATCACTTCCAGCGCGCGGATCAGCTCGCGACGGACCACGGCTACCGTCGCCAGCAGGAACTTCTTCCGCCCTGGGTCCTCCTCGGTGAGGATGTGGTGGCGGTGGTAGAAGTTGTTGAAGAGCTGCGCCAGCTGGAAGGCGTACTTGGCCAGGTAGGCGGGCTCGGTGGTAGCGATGCACTGCTCCACTACCTGCGACAGCCGGGCTGAGTTCAGCCACAGTTCCCAGATCTCGTTACCGGCTTCCCCGTCCAGATACCGCGAGAAATCCAGGTCGGCGGCGACGGCAGCGTCGGGCGCGACCCCGGCCTTGCGGAAGATGTTGGTGGCGCGCACCACGGCGTACTGCGCGTAAGGCCCGGTCTCGCCCTCGAAGCTGAGCGCTTCCTTGAAGTCGAACGCGATGACCGAGGTCTTGGTGAACTTGAGCATGAAGTAACGCAGCGCGCCCAGGGCGATCTGGGTGGCGATCTGGCGGCGCTCGGCGGCGGGCCGCTCGGGATGTCGCGAATCCACCTCCACCTGCGCCGAGGCGATGAGCCGGTCGATAAGGTCGTCGGCCTTCACCCCCAGGCCCTTGCGCCCGGAGACCTCGACGTAGGCCTTGCCGCGGTCAGTCTCGTCCAGTTCGTAGCCCAGCTCGGCAGCGCAGCGCGGGGTCAGCGCCACCATCTCGTAGCTGAAGTGGGTGTAGCGGTCGGCTTGGTCCGAATAACCGAGTGCACGGATGGCGTCGCGGACGTTGTTCTGCGGGTCGGCCTGGCGGGTGTCGATGACGTTGTAGATGGCGCTCACCCCGCCGAAGTGCGGCGCGCCCGGCTCGCCCTCGGCTGGGTTGCAGGAGATCCAGCAGTCGTGCCCGTCGGGATAGCGGTAGAAGCGCTTGTAGCCGAAGTCGCGCCCCAGCAGCCCGAACTTCCACAGGTGGTAGGCGATGTCCTTGCCGACGTAGGTCACCGTGCCGTTGGAGCGAACAATGACCTTCTGGTCTTCTTCTGTTTCCTCTGTGCTCTCTGTGGTTGCTTTTGTCCTCTGCATCACCCAGCAACCGGCGTTCTTCCCTTCCTTCACGAGCCGCAGAACGCCCTTGTCCTTGAGCTGCTGGAAGGCCGACTCCCAGAAGTGCAGGTGCAGGATCTCCGACTCCTGCGGCAGGAAGTCGTACGGGATGGCGAGGCGCCACATGGTGTCGAGGTGGCGGCGCACGATGTCGTGGGAGATGAGGGAGGCGATGGCGGCGACTTCGTTGCCGCCCGACTCGATGGCGTGGAGCGTCTCGCCGCGCTTGTTCAGGTTGTCGTTGGATTCGCCGTACCACTGCGAGACGCGCGCGTACAGGTCCCAGCAGGTGTAGTCGAAGCGCGGGTCGGTGGCGACGATGCGCTCCATCTCCGCCAGCGACTTCTTCTCCAGGTGGACCCAGCCCACCACCACGTCGGCCACCTGCACGCCGGTGTTGTCGATGTAGTTCTGGATGTCCACCTTGTAGCCGGCCTGGCGCAGCAGGCGGACGAAGGTGTCGCCCAGGATGGCGTTGCGCAGGTGCCCGATGTGCGCCGCCTTGTTGGGATTGATGGAGGTGTGCTCGACCAGAACCTTCTGCCTGGCACGCTCCGCGGCTCCCGTGCCCGGCGGGAGCGCGGCCTCGCGCGCGCTGAGGGCATCGGCCATCTCGGCACGGTTCACGCGGGCGTTGATGTAGCCGGCGCCGGCGACCTCCAGGCGGTCGAAGCCGGGGATGGGACCGATGCCGGCAACGATCTCTTCGGCGATCTTGCGCGGCGCCTTGCGCAGCTTCTTGGCCAGCTCGAAGGCCAGCGGCAGCGCGTATTCGCCCAGCTCGATGCGCGGCGGCTGCTCCACCACGATGCTCGGCAGGTCGAGCTGATACTGCCGGCGCAGGAAGGCGCGCACCGAGTCGGTCAGCCGGTTCTGGAAGTGGCGATACACGGGCCCTCGTAACTGGTTGGAGAAACGAGCGATTATAACAAGCGCGCCGCGAGCGCCCGTTTGACGCCGCGAGAGGCGGGCCATATCATCGAAAGTTTCGAGCCATGCGCATCGCATATCTAGACTGCTTCTCCGGCCTGAGCGGCGACATGCTGCTGGGCGCCCTGGTGGACGCCGGGGTGTCTCCCCAGCTCTTCGAGGAGACGGTGGCGGCCCTCGGCCTGGGAGCGCGCCTGGAGATCAAGCAGGTGGACCGCAGCGGCATCACCGCCACCAAAGTGGACGTCTGGGTCGGCGGCGAGAAGGAGCTGCCGCGGGAGGAGTTCTGGGACAAACAGCATAAACACCACGACCACGATCACCACCAGGAGCACCCGGCCGACGGGCCCGGGTCACATCGCCACACTCACGAACACCGCGGACTAAGAGAGATACGCGCCATCATCGGCAAGGCCCCGATCTCCGGGTCCGCCAAGCAGAAGGCCATCGCCACCTTCGAAGCGCTGGGCGCGGCCGAGGCCAAGATCCATAACAAGGCCATCGAGCAGATCCACTTCCACGAGGTGGGCGCGACGGACGCCATCGTGGACATCGTGTGCGCCATGGTGGGAGCCGAGGCGCTGGGCGTGGACGAGTGGGTGGGCTCGCCGGTGAACGTCGGCGGCGGGCGCGTGAAGTGCGCCCACGGCGAGTTCCCTGTCCCCGCGCCGGCGGCGGTCGAGTTGCTGAAGGACGCGCCCGTGTTCTCGTCGGGCATCGAGCTCGAGTTGGTCACGCCCACCGGGGCGGCACTGCTGCACACGCTGGTGAGCCGCTTCGCGCCTGTGCCCGGGATGAAGATCGAGAAGGCCGGCTACGGAGCCGGTTCGCGCGATATCAAGGGCCACGCCAACGTCTGTCGCATCCTGGTTGGCACCACGGTAGAGACGCAGCTGGCTGCGTCTCAGGAGACCATCTCCGTGCTGGAAGCCAACCTTGACGACCTGAACCCGCAGGTCTTCGGCTACGTGCTGGACCGCGCGCTGGCCGAGGGCGCGCTCGACGTCTTCGGCACGCCGGTGCAGATGAAGAAGAACCGCCCGGGAATGCTCCTGACCGTCCTGTGCAAGCCCGAGGACGCGCAGCGCATGGCCAAGCTGCTCTTCACCGAGACCACGACCCTCGGCGTTCGCATGCGCGAGGAGAAGCGCCAGGCGCTGCTGCGCCGCACCGTCACCGTCCAGACGCCCTGGGGTGAGGTGCGCCTGAAAGTCGCGAACCTGAACGGCACGGTGGCCAACTACGCGCCCGAGTACGAGGACTGCCGCCGCCTGGCTGCCGAGCACCACGTGCCGCTCAAGCAGGTGATGCAGGAGGCGTTGCGGGCGTATCAGGAACAGTTCAAGTAACGCATACACAATGGGCGACAAGTTCTACATAACGACTCCTATCTACTACGTCACGTCGAGGCCGCACGTGGGGCATACGTACACGACCGTGGTGTGCGATGCCATCGCCAGAAGGAAGCGGCAGCTGGGTATCGACACGTATTTCCTGACGGGGACGGACGAGCACGGGCAGAAGATCGAACGGGCGGCGCAGGCGGCGGGCAAGCCGGCGCAGCAGTTCACCGACGAGGTGGCCGCCGACTATCGCACGTTGTGGGACCGGATGGGCATCACCTACGACCAGTTCATCCGCACCACCAGCCCGGAGCACAAGCGCGGGGTGCAGGAGCTGTTCCGCCGGCTGCGTGACAAGGGGTACATCTACAAGGGCCAGTACACCGGGCAGTACTGCGTCTTCGACGAACTCTACGTGGACGCCACCGAGCCGGGGGCGCCGTGCCCCGACTGCGGCCGTCCGACGGAGACGGTCAGCGAGGAAAACTACTACTTCAAGCTGTCGGCGATGGAGGAGCCGCTGCTGAAGCTGTACAGCGAGCAGCCGGGCTTCATCCGCCCGGAGACGCGGCGCAACGAGGTGATGGCGTTCGTGCGCGGCGGACTGCGCGACCTGTCGGTGAGCCGCAGCAGCTTCCAGTGGGGCATCCCGGTGCCCGACGACCCGGGACACATCATCTACGTGTGGCTGGACGCGCTCTCGAACTACGCGACCGCGGTGGGCTTCGGCTCGCCGGACAAGAAGGACCAAGGGAAGTACCAGCGCTACTGGCCGGCCGACGTGCACATGATCGGCAAGGAGATCGTGCGCTTCCACTGCGTGTACTGGCCGGCGTTCCTGCTGGCGGCGGAGCTGCCGCTGCCGCGGTCGATCGTGGCGCACGGCTGGCTGCTGTTCGAGCAGAGCAAGATGTCGAAATCGCGCGGGAACATCGTGCGCACGGAGACGATCTTGGACGTGCTGGGGGCGGACGCGCTGCGCTACTTCCTGCTGCGGGAGATCGTCTTCGGGCAGGACGGGTCGTTCAGCTTCGACGCGCTGGTGGGGCGCTTCAACAGCGACCTGGCCAACGATCTGGGGAACCTGTCGAGCCGGACGCTGAGCATGATCACGCGCTACTTCAAGGGCGAGGTGCCGTACCCGTCGGCGACGGCCGCGCGTAAGCCCGGGGACGAGGCCATCGCACGGCAAGCGCAGGATAGCATCGCGCAGTTCGGCGCGCTGTGGGACGACTTCCAGTTCTCGCGGGCGCTGGAGGCGGCGTGGGCGCTGATCGGCAGCGTCAACAAGTACATCGTCGAGAACGAGCCGTGGGTGGTGGCGGAAAAGCAGGACGAGGAGAGCCGGGCGAGGCTGGCGACCATCCTCTATACCTGCGCGGAGGCGCTGCGCATCGTGACCGCGCTGGCCTACCCGGTGATCCCCGAGTCGGCGGCGAAGATCTGGAAGCAGCTTGGGCTGGGAGAGATCACCGGGTTCCCCCTCAACGGTCTGAAGTGGGGGCAACTGGAGCTGGGAACGAAGCTGGGCAAGGTGGAGCCGGTGTTCCCGCGCGCCGACAAATCGGCGATCGAAAGGATGCAGCAGATGGAAGAGCAAAGGACGGCAGCCCCGGAGAAGAAGGCACCCGAGCCGGCGGGCACGGGCGCGCAGGCGGGGCAACCGGCAGCGCAGGCGGTGGCGGGTCCGGTAGCGGCGACGCCCGCGGGCGAAAAGATCACCATCGACGATTTCGCCAAGGTCGAGCTGCGGGTGGCGCAGGTGAAGGTGGCCGAGCGGGTGAAGGGCGCGGACAAGCTGCTGCGCCTGGAAGTGGACCTGGGGACCGAGGTGCGGCAGATCGTGGCCGGGATCGCCCTGGCTTACGAGCCGGAAAAGCTGGTGGGACGGAAGATCGTGATCGTGGCCAACCTGGCGCCGAGGAAGCTGCGCGGGCTGGAATCGAATGGGATGCTGCTGGCAGCGAGCGTCGGCGACGGGCAGCCGGTGCTGGCGGGGTTCCTGGAGGATGTGCCGCTGGGGGCGCGGCTTAAGTAAGAACTCACCACGGAGGCACGGAGGTTCTTCTTCATCCTTCTGCTCCGTGCCTCCGTGTCTCCGTGGCAGGTGTTTCTTGTACGTAGATTCGCACGCACATCTGGAGGGACCGAAGTTCGCGGCGGACCGCGGCGAGGTGCTGTTCCGCGCGCAGCAGGCGGGCGTGGAGGCGATGGTGGCCATCGGGAACGGCGACGGGCCGACGACCATGGACTGCGGGGTCAAGCTGGCGGAGGGGCACCCGTGGGTCTGGGCGACCGCGGGGGTGCATCCGCACGAGGCGCGCCTGGCGGACGAGGCGGCGTACCAGAAGCTGGATGCGCTGGCACAGCACCCGCGGGTGATCGCCGTGGGCGAGATCGGGCTGGATTACCACTACGACCACTCGCCGCGCGACGTGCAGCAGACGGTGTTGGAGCGGCAGATGAAGATCGCGCTGGCGCGCAAGAAACCGATCGTCATCCACAACCGCCCCAGCGACAACAGCGAGAATGCGTGGGAAGACCTTCTGCGTTTGCTGCGGGAGCACTGGTCATCGGCGGGGCTGGGTGGAGTGCTGCACTGCTTCACCGGGCAGCCAAAGCATGCCCAGGCGGCGATGGAGATGGGCTTCCTGATCTCCTTCGCGGGGAACGTCAGTTATCCCAAGGCGTTGAACATCCGCGAAACCGCGAAGGAGATCCCGCTGGAGCGAATGTTGATCGAGACGGATTCGCCGTACCTAGCGCCGGTGCCGTACCGGGGAAAGAGGAACGAACCGGCGTATGTGGTGGAGACGGCGAGGGCGATCGGGGAGTTGCGCGGCGTGTCCGGCGAGGAGATTGGCAGAGCGACGACGGAGAATTTCTACAGGTACTTCGGGATCGGAAGATGAGCTCGGGCTTGCGCGCTCGCTCGGGTGTGTCGTCCCTGAAGGGACTCGGAGCCGGCTACCGAGGGCTTACGCCCTGGGCCAACGTATGCCGACCGCTGAAGCGGTCTGGCGTCTGGGCTGGTCCAAGCCTGCGTGTACCCAGAAACAACTCGTGCCGTAGACTCACGCCCTGAGTTTGCCTGCAAACAGCTTCAGGAATTTCTGGACCTTGGGGGCGACCACGTACTGGCAATAAGGCTGGCTGGAGTTCTGGTTGAAGTAGTTCTGGTGGTAGTCCTCGGCGGGGTAGAACCTGCCGGCAGGCTCGACCTCGGTGACCACCGGGTCGGCGTACTCGCCTGAGGCTTCGACCTCGGCGATGGCCAGTTCGGCCTGCTCGCGCTGCTCCTCGGACAGATAGAAGACGGCGGAGCGGTACTGCGTGCCGACGTCGTTGCCCTGACGGTCGGGAGTGGTGGGATCGTGGATGGCGAAGAAGACCGCCAGGAGGTCGTGGTAGCTAACCTGCCTGGGGTCGAAGGTGACGCGGACGACCTCGGCATGGCCGGTGTCGCCGCCGCAGACCTGGCGGTAGGTGGGGTTGTCCACCGTGCCGCCCATGTAGCCGGACTCGACCGATTCCACGCCGGTCACGCGCTGAAAGACCGCCTCCAGGCACCAGAAGCAACCGCCGGCGAAGATCGCAGTTTGGGACATAGCGGTTAGATGCAGCAGTTACCGGAAGGTTCCGCGAGCCGCGGGGCCCAGGTCACGCTTTCCGGGAGGCGGGCTGCTGGGCCGAGCCGGCCAGGGCGCGGTTGCGCAACCTCTGCAGTATCTTCTTGCGGCGCTGCCGTCCGTATCTGGATTTGTCGCCATTGCGAGCGGACATTGCATTTCTCCTGTATTCTCCGACCCTTCGACTATACGCCCAGGAGGGCAGGTTGCGGCTTTTCGAGCGCAGCCTATAGCATAGGTGGACACCATGGCAGAAAACTCATTCGACGTCGTCAGCAAGGTGGACCTGCAGGAGGTGAATAACGCCATCCAGCAGGCCCTGAAAGAGGTCCACACCCGCTTCGACCTGAAGGACTCGAAGTCCAACATCGTGGTGGAAGGCAAGGACGCGATCGTGCTGACCTCGGCCGACGAGTTCAAGCTCAAGGCGGTGAACGACGTCCTGCAAGGGAAGCTGGTGAAGCGCGGGGTGCCGCTGAAGGCGCTGACCTACGGGCCGGTGGAGCCGGCGGCGGGATCCACGGCGCGGCAGCGCATCACCATGCAGCAGGGCATCCCGGTGGAGAAGGCGCGCGACATCGTCAAGCTGATCAAGAACTCGAAGAAGAAAGTGCAGGCGTCGATCCAGGGAGACCTGGTGCGGGTGAGCGGGAAGGACCGCGACACGCTGCAGGAGATCATGGCCATGCTGCGGCAGCAGGATTTCGGGATCGACATGCAGTTCACGAATTACCGGTCGAATTAGGCGTCAGAGACACCCCCACCCAAGCCAAAGGCGGGCTTGGGTGGGGCACCCGAGGACGCAAGAGAAACCCATCGGATGCAAACGCCAGCCACAGTGACGGCGAAGGAAGTGTTCGAGCTGCTGCGGGACGACCTCTCCGCCATCGAGCGGGAGTTCGGGCGCGACACCGTGTCGAACGTGCGCGCCATCACCGACATCGGGGAATACCTGCGGGCGGGCGGGGGCAAGCGCATCCGGCCGGCGCTGCTGCTGCTGGGGTCGAAGCTGTTCAACGCCGAGGGGCGGAGCGTGGTACGGCTGGGAGCGGTGGTGGAGATCATCCACACGGCCACGCTGGTGCACGACGACATCATCGACGAGGCGCAGACGCGGCGCGGGCGCCCGGCCGCCAATACGCAGTGGGGCAACGCCAAGTGCGTCCTGGCCGGCGACTGGCTCTACATGCAGTCGTTCAAGATCGCGGTGCAGGAGCGCAACTTCCGCATCCTGGACGTGCTGATCGACCTGACGCAGCAGATGGTCGAGGGCGAGCTGCTGCAGATGGAGAAGCTGGGCAAGTGCATCTCGCTGGAGGAGCACTTCGACCTGATCTACCGCAAGACGGCGTGCCTGTTCTCCACCTGCATGCGCATGGGCGCCATCCTGGGCGGGGCGACGGAGGACCAGGAAGAGCGCGTGGCCAAGTACGGCCGCAACACCGGCATGGCCTTCCAGATCGTGGACGACGTGCTCGACCTGACCGCGTCGGAAGAGGTGCTCGGCAAGCCGGTGGCCAGCGACCTGCGCGAGGGCAAAGTCACGATGGCGGTGATCCACGCCTTGGAGCGGTGCACCCCGCAGGAGCGCGCCGTCATCGAGAAGGTGTTGCACGACCGCGCCTTCAACGGGGTGACGCACCGCCAGGTGCTCGACATCCTGAACCGCTACGGCTCTCTGGACGCGGCGCTGCGGCGCGCCGCCGAGTACGCCGAGGAAGCCAAGCAGCTCATCTGCAACTTCCCCGACAGCGAGATCAAGCGCGCTCTGCTGTGGGTGCCGGATTTCGTCGTGGCCCGCGAGAAGTAGCTACTTCTTCCCTCCCCGTTTCACCGCCACCGCCTGGATCTCGAAGCGGGCGCCGCGCAGCAGGTCCTTGATGCCGAGGAAGGCGCGGGCGGGCATCTCCTGCTTGAAGTAGGTGCGGTAGACGGCGTTGAAGCGTTCCCACAGCGAGAGGTCGGTGCCGTAGACGGTGACGTAGACCAGGTCGTCCATGTCCATGCCGGCTTCCTTGAGGACGCTCTGGATCGTGTCCAGGAGGTAGCGGGCTTCCTGCTCGACGTCGGCGGGAGCCTGGCCGGTCTTGGGGTCGAGGCCGAGCTGGCCGGAGAGGTAGAGGGTGTCGCCGACCAGGACGGCGTCGGTGAAGGGCAGGCTGGCGGCGCGGCCGGGGCGGTTGATGTACTTGCGCGTGGGCTGGTCGGCGGCGGCGACGGCGGTGGCGGCGAGCACTACGAAGAGCAGCGAAAGCGTCAGCATCCTCATCGGACCTCCAGGTCAAGGCGACCCAGTGTAGAAGATGGTGAGGGGAGCGCTGCAGATTCGGTTGTTCTTTTAATTGTGACTAGAATCGTCGTGCATGGAAGTCGAGATCAAGTTTCTCGTCGAAGACCTGAAAGCCCTGGACCGCAAGCTGCGGGGGGCGGGGTTCAGGGTGGTGACGCCGCGGACGCACGAGATGAACGTGCTCTATGACCGCAGCGGCGAGCTGCGAACCAAAGGCGAGGTGCTGCGGGTGCGCGAATACGGCGGGCGGTGGACGCTCACCCACAAGAGCAGGGGCGACGACGGGCGGCACAAGCGGCGCGTGGAGCACGAGAGCGAGGTGGCGGACGGAGCCGCGATGGAGCGGATCCTCGCGGCTTTGGGGTACGAGGCGTCGTTCAGGTACGAGAAGTTCCGGACGGAATGGACCGACGGCAAGGGCGAGGTGGTGGTGGATGAGACGCCCATCGGGAACCTGGCCGAGATCGAGGGTAGCGCGGAGTGGATCGATGCCACCGCTCGCCAGCTTGGCATTCCTCCGGAGCAGTACATCACCAAGTCTTATGCTGTCCTGTTCTTTGAGTGGAAGCAGCGGACGCGCAGCAAGGCGGAGGAGATGACGTTCGAAGCGTGCCGCGGCTGAAGCCGCTGCATCTTTTCCAGGTCTCCCTACGGCACGCCTGAAGGCGTGCCCCTCCGAAAGCGGCGTGGGCGGAGTGCCGGCGCTACAACATCGAAGAGCCGCGGCCAAGGGCGGCTGTGCCTCAAGCCCAATCTCGGCGCCTCGCACCGACGGCCCGGGTCGGAGACCCGGGCCCACACCACCTATGCCGCGTGCGACTTGGCGGCGCGTTCGTAGCCCAGGGCGGTGTAGTAGAGGGCGCGGTCGAAGAACTTGTCCACCAGGTGGAGCAGCTCCAGCTCGCCCAGCAGTTCCTGGGCCTTGTCGGCGAAGCCTTCGCTCTCCAGGAACTCCCACAGGTGCTCCTTGGTGAGGGTGATGCCCCAGAGGACGTGGCTGAGGGCGACGCCCTGGGCGGCGCGGCGCGCACCCAGCGCGGTGTAGCGGTGCTGGACCTCGCTCTCCGTCTTGCTCAGCAGCCAGTCGGTGAGGTTGCGGTAGATCTCATGGCTGCGGTCCTTGAGTTCGTCGGCCGGGACCTTGCGCAGGTCGGAGCACTGCGGCTCGGTCTGGAAGTGCCGGAGAAGGCCGTGGGAGAGCGGGTCGGCGTGGGATTCGATGAGTCGCACCAAACGGACAGCGAGCATGGCCGCCTCCTTCGATGAGGAAGATTGTAGCGCTGCTTTCCGCTGAGGGTAGCGTGGCGCAGGCGGTCACAGAGGAAAAGGACGCAGGTCACAGCCGCCTGTGCGGCGGATGATATCGGCGCTGCGCGCCGACGCCGCGGGTCGAAGACCCGCGGCCACACAAGCTAGGCGCCGCAGCACTTCTTGTACTTCTTGCCGGAGCCGCAGGGGCAGGGGTCGTTGCGGCCGACCTTCTCGCCGGAGCGGCGGACCTGCTGCACGGGCGCCAGGTCGCCGGCGCCGGCCATGCTGGCTTCCTGGAGCTCGCGCTTCTTCTTGCGCTGGAACTCGGCTTCGATGTCGTCGATGGTGGTAGCCAGGCGGCGGTCGCGCTGCGCCTCCTGCTCGCGCTCGAAGTTCATGGAGGTGAAATCCGGCTGGGTGACGCGGACGCGGGCCTGCGGCTGCTCCACCAGCTGCATCAGGTAGAGGTAGCGGACCGTCTCCTCCTGGAAGCGCGTCATCATGGTCTCGAACATCTGGAAGGACTCGCGCTTGTACTCGACCAGGGGGTCGTGCTGGGCGTAACCGCGCAGGCCGATGCCCTCGCGCAAGTGGTCCATGTCGAGGAGGTGGTCCTTCCACTTGGCGTCGAGGACGGAGAGCATGATCATGCGCTCGTGGTAGCGCATGGCGTCGGGGCCGATCAGTTGTTCTTTCGCGTCGTAGCGCTGCTTGAGCTTGGCGAAGACGGCGTCGCCGAGCTCGGCGCGGTTGAGCTTGTCGGCGTCGACGCCCTCGGCCAGGAAGTCCACGCCGAAGCGGGTGAAGACGTCGTTCTTCAGGCCGTCGATGTCCCACTCGTCGGGGTGCTTGTCCTCGGGGATGCGCTCGGCAAGCAGGTCGCCGAGGATGCTGGCGACGTAGTCCTCGAGGATGAGGTCCTTCTGGTCGAGGCCTTCGAGCAGCTGGCGGCGCAGGCCGTAGACGGCCTGGCGCTGCTTGTTCATCACGTCGTCGTACTCGAGCAGGTGCTTGCGGGCCTCGAAGTTCTGGGCGTCGACGGCCTTAGGCGAGGCCGCGATGCGGCGTGTGATGAGGCGCGACTC